>NZ_JBRIMD010000038.1:0-29522 GCF_052977325.1 Shewanella sp. 0m-6 | reverse complement strand
AGAGTTCAGAGCGAGTGACAAAATTGTGTTCTAGGGATTGGGCAAGTGTGACCAGTTAATTTTCCAGTTTGGTATTAATGACTCGACACGTCTCATCAATGTTAGGGGAGGGGGGGATACCAATCAGTATAAAGATGTGGTCGCTCAGAGAAAGTTTAGCGGCACAGAGACAAGGTCATTAAATGCTCCTCGGTAACTGCTCTTGCGTTACTCTACCGCCTATATCCATATAGTCGTGCATTTATGACATTCACCACATCTGACGTCCAGGGATGGAGGAAATGTCTTATGTATGTCGGGAACATACAAGACCATGTGGTTTGCAACGAGTGAAGCGCATAGTTGAACTTGGTTAAGCTCCCTCTTGTTCCATAAGAGTCACAGTATCAGAGCCGCTAAAACTCGCCATTCTGGCGCGTTTTTGGCTGCCTACTTCTGCGTTGAACAACTTTACAAGGGATCAACCATTCTTTCAGTTATTCGCCTTGAATTAGTTTGCCAAAAAACGTTCTGAGTAGATCAACTTCTTATACTTATTGGTATGATATCGTCGTTTGCAAAATGACAGTTCAAGTCATTATGATGGAACACCGCTTACGCTTAGTGCGTAAGTCCCAGATATCAATGATATTGAACAGTTAGAATAACCAAAGACATATTTAGACTAGTATTGCAGCTTTAGTTACAAGTGCACTGAAAGCATACAAGACTATGCTGTTCGCAGCGGGTGTAGAGCATAGTCATCCGTAACCTCTGGATGCGCTGAAACTCTGAGTCGAACACCTGCTGATACTGATTGCTATTAGCGTGAATGCTTCTACATGACAGGCGTAACGAGCTCATTTTAGTTTATTACTGAATGAGTTGGTTTTTAAGGGTTATATAGTAGGTATTTGGGCTGTAAGTATAAAAGCCACCATTACTGATGGCTTTTATATGTTTGTTACTTAAGGCTTTAATTGGGTCTAGGTTGTTAATTTACGCCGAGAAAGCCTCCTGTTTGGTGTGCCCAAAGCTGCGCGTAGATCCCACCTAAATTGATCAACTCCTGATGACTTCCTTGCTCTACAATTTTTCCGTCATCGAGCACGATTAATCGATCCATTGCCGCAATGGTTGATAGTCGATGAGCGATAGCAATAACGGTTTTTCCTTCCATTAGCTGATATAAACTTTCCTGAATTGCAGCTTCTACCTCAGAGTCTAGTGCCGATGTGGCTTCATCAAGTAGTAAAATTGGGGCGTTTTTAAGTAGAACTCGCGCGATGGCAATACGTTGACGCTGACCGCCTGAAAGCTTTACGCCTCGTTCGCCAACCTGCGCATCTAAGCCTTGGTTACCTTCAGGATCGCTCAAGTTTTGAATAAACTCATATGACTGGGAGCTTTTTATTGCTTGTTCAAGCTTGTCATCGCTGGCATCAGGATTGCCGTAGAGAATATTATCGCGGATAGATCTGTGTAATAGAGAGGTATCTTGGGTCACCATGCCTATATGCGCACGTAGTGAGTCCTGTTTGACCTGAGCAATATCCTGTTTATCGATGGTGATGCAACCGGACTCCACATCATGAAAACGCATAAGCAAGTTAACTAAAGTCGATTTCCCGGCACCTGAGCGGCCAACCAACCCGACTTTTTCGCCCGCTTTGATATGTAGATTTAACTCATCAATCACTCCACTATTTTCACCGTAGTGAAAACTGACATTATTAAAGTCGATAGCTCCTTTACTTACGTTTAGAGCTGGTGCATTCGTGATGTCATTGATATCGGTAGGCTTAGACAGCGTATTCATACCATCAGTAACTGTACCAATGTTCTCAAATAGTGAGCTTATTTCCCACATGATCCATTGCGACATACCGTTGAGCCTTAACGCTAAACTGATCGCAATCGCAATCGCGCCAACGGTAATCGCATCATCACTCCAAAGCCAAATAGATACAGCTGTAATAGCAAAGGCCAAAAGGTAATTGATAATCTGCACGCTCACGTTAATCCAGGTGACTAAACGCATCTGCCTATACACGGTATGAAGAAAGGATTTCATGCTGCTTTTAGCATACTCAGCTTCTTTTTGGGTGTGCGAGAACAGTTTTACCGTGGCGATGTTGGTGTAACTATCGACAATCCGTCCGGTCATTGTTGAGCGAGCATCAGCCTGCTCAGTTGACACTTTCTTGAGTTTAGGTAGAAACTTAAACTGTAGAGCAATATAAATAGCTAACCAAAGCAGCATAGGAACCATAAGTCGTAAGTCGGCCTTGGCTATCATTACGACCATAGAAGTGAAGTAAACCAAGATATAAACCAATACATCCAATAGCTTGGTAACCGTCTCTCTTACGGCTAAAGAGGTTTGCATCACTTTGGTCGCCACCCTGCCAGCAAAATCATTTTGGTAAAACGACACACTTTGTTTTAGCAAGTAACGGTGGGCCATCCATCGAATAGACATTGGGTAGTTGCCTAATAACCCTTGATAGACGATGAGCGCATGCAGTAACACCAGAGTCGGAATTACAATTAATACGAGCAGCGTCATCCCGAGTAATTTCATGCCTTCTTTTTCAAAAAGGGTATCGGGATCATTATTAATGAGCAGATCAACTAAATCGCCCATAAAGCCAAATAAAGACACTTCAAGAATGGCGAGTAGCGCGGTTAGAATCGACATTATAACCAGTGGAACTTCAAAGCCACGGGTGTAATGGCGGCAAAATGCATAGATCCCTTTAGGAGGCTGTTGTGGCTCCTCATCAGAGAAAGGCTCAACCCAAGACTCAAATCGTTTGAACATGTAGGTACTCAGTTAGGTGTTTTTTTGTTAGAAAAATATGAACAGTAGCTAAGTGTAAAGCTGAGGCATATATATGCAACCAATATTCAGTTCCGTTTTCCGCTAGTGATGACTAGGCTTGTTGCGTAAGATTACATTCATAAAACGATGTCTGGAATGTGGGATGCTAAATCACGACTGCAAGATTGAAAGAGATGCCTGTCGCAAGGCAAGGTTAGCTAGAGATCCTAGGTTTGATGGGCAGTTTTTTATTGGGGTGTTCACCACCAAAATATACTGTAGGCCAATTTGTCCTGCTGTGAGTCCAAAAGAAGAAAATGTACGCTATTTTGATTCAGCTCTCCAAGCCGCCAATGCTGGGTTAAGGCCCTGTTTACGCTGTCGCCCTGATAGCGCGCCGCACTCTTATGCCTGGAAGGGTACACAAACTACCCTAGAGCGGGCAAAGGCTATTATCGATGCTGGCGAACTCTCAGGCTATGATGGCCTTAGTGTAGAGACTCTAGCCGAGCGATTAGGGATTAGCAGTCGCTACCTCAGAAAACTGTTTAGCGAGAAAATGGGGATATCAGTTAAAGGGTATAGCCAATACCGGCAACTGATGTTTGCCAAGCAACTTTTACATCAAACCCAGTTGAGTATCACTCAAGTTGCATTTGCTGCGGGCTTTAATAGTGTTCGCCGCTTCAATGAAGCATTTATGCAAGCTTTACAATTAACGCCTTCAGCGCTGAGAAAAACGTCCGTAAAAATGACAGCGCCTGATGGAACGCAAGAACAAGGACAGATCGTATTGCGGTTGTTGCTCAGCTATCGACCACCTCTTGCTTGGCAGCAACAGCATAGTTTTTATAAGGTTCGTGCTGTAGAACAGATGGAGTGGCTTGAAGATGAATATAGTTATGGACGGAGTTTCACCTTAAATGGAGTTAGCGGTTACTTCAATGCCAAGGTTGATACAAAGGCGAATTTGTTTGGTGTCGATATCGTATTAGAAAATGAATCAGGCCTTTCACAGCTTAGTTTAATTATTAGTAGCATTCGTAGGGTATTGGACTTAAATGCTAACGTGCTCGAGATTGACAGTGTGCTTGCATCCCTTGACCTTCTTGGAAATCAGATGATACCGGGGTTACGTCTACCTGGGGTATGGTCAACATTTGAAGCTGGCTGCCGAGCAGTATTAGGCCAGCAGGTAAGCATAACGCAAGCCTCTAAGTTACTAAATCAGTTAGTACTTGCCTGCGGGGAGAAGCGCTTAATTGGCGCAAAACAAGTGATACTATTTCCGTTACCCGAGACGATAGCAACAGCTGAGTTAAACGAGCTAAACATGCCTAGAGCCAGAAAGAAGGCGCTCAATGCACTAGGCCAGTTTGTAAGTGAGCACCCTGAAGCTGATATTGAACAATGGTTGTCGATAAAAGGGGTCGGACCATGGACCGTTGCCTATGCCAAAATGCGCGGCTTGAGTTATCCAGATATTTTACTGTGTGGCGATCTTGTCGTTAAAAAACGCATGCAGAGCCTTTATGCTGCAAGGGAAGACAAGCGATTAATATCAAAAGACTATGATGAGTTAATTCAAGCGCTCACTCAAAATGTTGCTCCATGGGGCAGTTATCTTACATTTCAGCTTTGGAACCTTTCATGAATACACTTTTACTGCCGTTAGCTAAGTTGAATTTTAAATCTGAATTTGGCGTACTCTCTCTGTGCGCTAATGCAGAAGGACTCACCCACGTTAACTTTATTCCACAGCAAGGGGATGATTGGCTATCGCGGGAAGTTAACACTAGTCAGTCACTAATTGATGCATGTGATAGTCATGGTTTAGCCAAACAACACCTGTTACAGGCTAAGCTTGAGCTGACGGAGTACTTTGCAAGCACGCGGCGTCAATTTAACGTTAAACTGGCCCCTAGGGGGACAGTGTTTCAATGCCAGGTTTGGCACGCATTAAGTGAGCTTGAATACGGTGAAAGCTGCAGTTACGCCGACATTGCCAGTCGGATTAATCGTCCAAAAGCGGTGAGGGCGGTGGGCACCGCAAACGGAGCGAATCCGATTGCTATTATTGTGCCTTGTCATAGAGTCATTGGTAAAAATGGTGCACTCACTGGATATGCTTACGGCATCGATCTTAAACAGAAATTACTGACACTAGAAGGCTTAGCTTAAAGGGGACTTGTGTGATACAAGGCGTTTTAATGTGTATTAACAATACCTACTTTTAAAATGTCAGCGCTTGTAAGCGTAAAATCAGATCAAAAATAAGCTTTTAAGTGGATATTAGCGTAGAATAAGCGCCTTATTTTTGATTAGGCGTTTACCCGTACATTATGACTCAGTCAGCATCTTCAACAGACCAAGCAGCAACTCCAACTGTGACTAGTAACTCGACTCACAGTGACTTTTCTCAACTAGGGCTCATGCCTGAGTTGCTCGAAACGCTTAAATTGCTGAGTTATACAAGGCCTACGGCTATTCAGTCACATACTATCCCCGCAGTGTTAAACGGCAAAGATGTGCTTGGCGGAGCAATAACAGGTTCTGGTAAAACGGCCGCTTTTGCGCTGCCAATTATCCAAAAAATTGCCCAAGCAAAACCGCGCTCTAAAGAGGGTAACTACGTCTCTAGCCTAATCTTAGTGCCTACGCGTGAGTTAGCTCAGCAAGTCAGCGACAGCTTTATGCGCTATTCCCAGCTAATTAAGCCTAACCTAAAAACGCTAGCGGTATATGGTGGCGTATCAACCAACACTCAAATGTTAAGCCTACGTGGTGGTGCAGATATTTTAGTTGCAACACCGGGTCGACTCATTGACTTAATCTCGAGTAATGCCCTAAAGCTTGATAAGACTCAGACTTTAGTATTGGATGAAGCCGACCGCATGTTGAGCTTAGGTTTTACCGATGAACTTAATGAATTATTGGCTAAGTTGCCGGCCAAGAAACAGACGTTACTGTTTTCAGCGACATTCCCAGAAGAAGTGCGCGAACTTACCCAATCACTACTGAGTAATCCCGTTGAAGTTCAGTTACAGGGTGAAGAAGAAAGTACCTTAGTTCAACGTGTTATTACTGTGAATCGTAATCGCAAAACGGCCTTGCTCGCTGAACTAATCAAACAAAATGACTGGCAACAGGTGCTTATTTTTGCCAGTGCAAAATACAGCTGTAATCGATTGGCTCAAAAACTTGAAAACGCGGGTATTACTGTCGAAGTGTTTCATAGTGACAAAGGCCAAGGTGCACGAAATAGAGTACTTGAAGGCTTTAAAACTGGCGATATTCGCGTGCTTATTGCAACCGATATTGCTGCCCGTGGTATTGATATTGAAAAGCTGCCTATTGTGATCAATTTTGAACTACCTAGAAGTCCTGCTGATTATATGCATCGTATTGGTCGAAGTGGCCGTGCAGGTGAGGCTGGTCTGGCCATGAGCTTGATTGCACACGATGAATATCAACACTTTAAGTTGATTGAAAAGAAAAACAAGCTGAGATTAGAGCGCGAGCAAATCCCAGGTTTTGAAGCTGATTTAGAGGCGCCTATTGACTGTCCTTCACGTGAAGAAAAGCCGATGGCAAAACCAGCAGGTACAGGCAAGAAAAGTCGTAAGAAGTTACCAAAGGCTAATGCAGACCTTTGGTCAAAGAAGTCTTGAACATAGCGATATAGATAACAAGTGATTTCGCTAGCGGGAACATCACTAAAAGGACTCTCAATGAGTCCTTTTTTAACACTGAAAATTAGGATTTTGTGGTATAGCGCTATTTTTAGTCATGTATCACCTCGTACAGCAATAAAGCGATAGCGTAGTATTTCGACATTAGGTATTCTCTGGTCGATTTATGTCGCTTGAAACTCATAATTTATATAGGAAACACTATGCAGCACCTATTTTGGTTAGTTGAGGGACAAATTGCAGGACGCAGTGGGCCGAATAAAGATCCATGGGATCTTGCGCAATTAAAAGCATCAGGTATCGAAGCTGTCTTATCTGTAAATAACGGTGAGGAATGCAATCAAGATGAGTTTGTCACATTAGGGCTAGACTACCTATGCGTGCCATTTTCTCGCAATATTCCGCCACAAGCAGAAGATCTAGACTATTGTGTCGAACAGGTGCCTAAAGCTCTCGCATTTATTCGAGAGTGCGAGGCGCAAGAAAAAACAGTACTTATTCATTGCCGATCGGGTAAAGATAGAACGGGCCTTATTATGGCCTACTACCTTATGGATAATGGAGCTGCACCTTTGCATGCGGTTAGTCAAGTTAGGGCTGTGCGCGATATTGCATTTAGCTCAGAGGGTTGGGATCAGTTTGCATTTGATGTGCTTTATGCGTTACAAGATTAATTAAGACTTCGCAATTGAATAAAAGAATGCAAATGGATTGCAGACACTTATTTTTAAAAATCGTTTTATTGTGGGCAGCTGTAGTAGGGTTAGTTGGCTGCCAATCTTCTCCTATTTTTCCTGAAAAACCGATATCGACCAAGCTTGCAGCCCAAGATGAGTGGCCCTTGGTTGAATATGTCGCTGACGATGTTGCAGCTCATCCAGATCAAACGGGTGTTATACCGCTGACAGACGGGGTTGATGCTTTTATCGCGCGGTTGGCTTTAGTCAACGCTGCTAAAGCAAGCATCGATATACAGTATTATATTTACCGCTCGGATGACGCTGGACGACTTCTCACTTGGCACTTAATTGAGGCGGCGCAGCGTGGTGTAAGAGTACGTATTTTACTCGATGACATGGCAATTAAAAACGCCGACGAAGCATTAGTGATGCTGGCTGATCATGAAAAAATCCAAGTACGATTGTATAACCCTTCATTTGAGCGAAAATTCCGAAATATTGCCTTTGTCGCTGGGTTTTCTAGGCTGAACCATCGTATGCACAATAAGTCACTAACGGTTGATAACACCATTAGTGTGGTGGGGGGGCGTAACATTGGTAATGAGTATTTTTCTAACGATACCGATGTTGAATTTGGTGATTTTGATTTAATGGCCATAGGTACTGCGGTAGAGGAAGTGTCGGATCAATTTGACCTTTATTGGAACGCACCACTTACAGTTGAAATCAATGCCCTCAGTTCCCATCGTGTGACTGAAGAAGAGATTGCTAAAGCACTATCATTGGTTGAAGCAGAAAAAGCCGCCTATAGCACTAATCCTTATATTGGCAGATTATTAAACAGTGAGCTGATAACAAAGATGGCAAACCGCTCATTGCCATGGTTTTGGGGGACTGCAAAGTTGGTTTATGACCAACCAGATAAGCAGAATCATCAATTGGATTCTGATAATATCCTGTCTGATCTTGGGGCTTTTTTAGAACAAGCAACAGATGAGGTATTAATTGTTTCCCCTTATTTTGTGCCAACGCGAGCGGGGACTCAAAGTATTATCGAGTCGATTAAGAAAGGGGTTGATATTACGGTGTTAACCAATAGCTTAGCCGCAACAGATGTGTTAGCCGTTCATGCGGGTTATCGTCAGTATCGGCAACAGCTGTTAGCTGCGGGGGTTAAAATATTTGAGGTCAAAGCCAATCCGGATGTGAAAAAGACCAGTAGCTGGAGCGGTAGTTCTAAAAGTAGCTTGCATGCTAAAACCTTTGTAACAGATAAGCGTTCTATTTTTGTTGGCTCCTTTAATTTTGATCCACGTTCAGCATGGTTGAATACTGAAATGGGGCTTATTATCGACAACAAGTCGTTAGCGACAAGCATCGTCGATGGTATTGAGGCAAGCCTAGTTAAAAACACCTACCGATTAGGGATAGAAGATCAACAAATTGTCTGGTTTGATGATTTTAATCAACGAAAAATATATGCTGAGCCAGATGCAGGCCTTTGGCGTATATTTCTAGTGGACTGTATCGCATTATTGCCTATTGAATCACAGCTTTAATTGTTTGCTCTGCGTGATTAGGCTAGAGTTTGTTTCATTGAGTTTAAGAATGAGTGGCTGCATAACAAATGAATGCAATAAGTAATAATAAAGTAAAGAGCAAGGCAAGCCAGTCACAAGGTTTACTCCTGTTTCAATTGTCGATGACTCAGTTGTTTGCATTAGGCACTCTGAAAATTCGAGAGTTAGTTCCCTATAGCCCTTTAAGCGCCATTCCGCATTCTCATCCTACAATCTTGGGCGCTGCGACGATTAGAGGAGCGACCATACCGATCATTGATATGGCAGCGGCAGTCGGTTATCGACCTATTTCGCAAGAAGAATTGAAAGACAGCTATATTATTATTACTGATTGCCAAAGAATGGTGATCGGTTTTTTAGTGCGTGCAATCGATAAGATTATAGAATGCAACTGGCGTGACATTGAAAAGCCACCCAGCAATTTAGGAAAAAATGCCTATCTGACAGGCGTGACCAAAATAGAAGGTAAATTGGTACAACTACTCGATGTGGAGCTCTTACTGTCTAAAGTTTTTCCTGCCAGTCCAGAAACAAGTCGAGCTATGCTGACTGATATACAGCGCGAATATTTAAAACCGCTCAATATTCTATTGGTTGATGACTCTAAAGTAGCGCGGAAACAGCTGAGTGATGCATTAGACAGTATCAATATTCCTTATCAGGTTACAGCTGATGGCCGAGATGCATTAATGATTATGGAGCAGGCCGAGCGAGACAATCGAGCCGTCGATATTTTAGTCAGCGATATTGAAATGCCTGGACTAGATGGTTATGAACTGGCGTTTGAAGTGAAGAACAATCCAGCTATTGCCCCCGCCTATATTATCTTGCACACCTCACTTTCTAGCGAGATCAGCGTCAGTCAGGCTCATCAAGTGGGAGCTAATGAGGCGCTAACAAAGTTTTGTGCTCATGAGTTGATTGACGCCATGCTGCGCGGGGCAGAAAAAGCCTTGGACAAGTCCAATCATTAGCACCTTATTAGCAATTTGTTAATCATGAGTAATATCCGAGTCTATTTGGCTGGCAAAGGTGGACAATAGTTGTCACATCCGATACAAACTGTGTAGAAGGGAGATTAATTTTATTTAAGGTTTTACCAGTAAGCCTTAAATAAAATTGCGACATACTATAAAAATGACAGGTTAACTAATGAATCAAAAAACATCCTTGTTTGCCCGTTTGGCAGACGGTAGTTTAGTGCTACAAATTCTCGTGGGTATTATTGCAGGTGCTGTTTTAGCCACCGTATCAAAAAGCGGTGCAGAGAGTGTGGCCTTTTTAGGTGAGCTATTTGTTGGTGCTTTAAAAGCGATAGCACCTATTTTAGTTTTTATCTTGGTGGCGGCATCGATTGCTAACCAAAAGAAAAATGCCAAAACGAATATGCGACCGATTGTGGTTTTATATCTATTAGGCACCTTTTCTGCGGCAGTTACTGCTGTGTTGATGAGCTTTTTGTTTCCTACCACGTTGGCATTATCATTAGACGCGGCTCAGGCATCACCACCAGAAGGCATTGGTGAGGTGATCCATACCTTATTGTTTAAGCTTGTTGATAATCCAGTTAACGCGCTGATGACAGGTAACTATATCGGTATTCTTGCTTGGGGCGTAGGCTTAGGTTTAGCACTGCATCACGCAACGGATTCTACCAAGCAAGTGTTTGCGGATGTTAGCCACGGTGTTTCTCAAATGGTGCGCTTCATTATTCGTTTAGCACCTATCGGAATTTTTGGTCTTGTATCTGCAACATTTGCGACTACAGGTTTTAGTGCTATCGCTGGTTATATGCACTTACTACTCGTGCTGCTTGGCGCCATGGCTATTATGGCGTTAATTATTAATCCTGCGATTGTGTATTTTAAAATACGCCGTAACCCATATCCTTTGGTATTTACTTGTCTGCGAGAAAGTGGCGTGACCGCATTCTTTACCCGCTCAAGTGCTGCAAACATTCCGGTAAATATGGCGTTGTGTGAAAAGCTAAAGCTGCATGAAGATACGTATTCTGTTTCTATTCCGTTAGGCGCGACCATTAACATGGGCGGTGCTGCGATCACGATTACGATTTTGACGCTGGCAGCAGCTAACACGATGGGAATTCAAGTTGATCTACTCACTGCTATCTTGTTGAGTGTGGTTGCGGGCGTTTCAGCTTGTGGTGCATCGGGTGTTGCCGGTGGCTCACTGCTACTTATTCCATTGGCATGTAGCTTGTTTGGTATTTCTAATGACGTTGCTATGCAGGTGGTTGCAGTCGGATTTATCATTGGCGTTATTCAAGATTCAGCAGAGACAGGCTTAAACAGCTCTACTGACGTTATCTTTACTGCTGCAGCTTGTGAAGCGGCAGAGCGCAAAGAAAACGCATAAATACACCGTTTAGCATTAAAGCAAAAGCCCGTTCATAGAGATGAACGGGCTTTTTTGTGGTTAATTGTCTTGTTCTGGAATGTGGTAAATAAACTTTATGGGCTTATGCACCAATGATCCCAAGTGGCTTGCCGGTTTGCCATGTCCCACGAGTGAAATCTGGGAAGTTAACCGAATTACTGCGGTTATTGACGGACTCCTCACTCAGAATATTGACCACTGACCATGAGGCGCCATCATAAACGTCTTGATCTAATGGCTCGGCATTTCTTAAGCAATACACCATGCGCCAAAGCATTAAGAAGTCCATACCGCCATGACCACCGTTGCGCTTAGCTTCTTCTCCCATACGCAGCCATAAAGGGTGGTCATACTTAGCGTACCACTTTTGCATATCCATATCCCACTGGTGATAACTGCCAGAGCCACCTTCCTCTATTGCTATTCGGTTAGGGAAGCCTGCAAACACGCCATTAGTGCCTTGAATGAGGTTATGGCGACTATAGGGACGTGGAGTGGTAGTATCGTGCTGTACCATGATGGTACGGCCTTTCACCGTTTTGATAAGTGAAGTATTGATATCGCCATTGATGTAGCTAAGTTGATTGCGTTCATGATCCGCTGAAAATTCACGCTTAGCATATTGTGCACGACCTAAGGCGGGGGAACTCATTGAAGTCATGTAATCAAATCTGTCACCGCGGTTGATATTCATATATTGGGAAACAGGCCCTAAACCGTGTGTGGGATACAAGTTGCCGTTACGTTTAGTGTGCCAATAGGTTCGCCATGAGCCAGTTTTTTGATCAATTTCTTTCATCTGCCAACGCAGTTCATGGATATAAGCAGCTTCGGCGTGTAACAGTTCACCAAACAAGCCCTGACGCACCATATTGAGCACCATGAGCTCATCTCTACCATAGTTAACGTTTTCCATCATCATGCAGTTCTTTTGGGTACGCTCTGCTGTATCGACGATTTGCCAGCACTCTTCAACAGTAAGCGCTAATGGCACCTCAACAAAAGCATGTTTACCGCTTTCCATCGTATGGATGGCCATAGGAGCGTGCCACTCCCATGGGGTTGAGATGATGACAATATCGATATCATCACGACTTAATAACGCTTTATAAGCATGTTCACTACCAGTGTATTGAGCGGGTTTAGGTAATCCTTGGGCGTCAATAAATGCGATAGATTTATCTAGTACTTGTTGATCAATATCGCATATGGCTTTGATCTCTACGCCATCGATATGACAAAAATGCTTTACATGACCAGAGCCACGTTGACCGACGCCAATAAAACCCACTCTAACCGTGTCCATTTTAGGGACCACCAAGCCCATTATAGACTGTGCATTAGCGGGTTTCTTTTGTACTGCGTGAGCGCTGGATAGTGGTAGTTGGGAGGTGATCAATCCTGCTGCGGTGAAGCCTGCAGTTTTTAAAAACAGTCGGCGATTAAATGTCATTTCCACTCCTGTAGTATTGTTATTAATTCTTCAACAAGAGCATAAAGTTATATCAGATTTGGTTTGGAAAAGGTTAAAAACTGATGAGGGGTCATTTGTGCTTGTCTTTTTATGCGTATTTACTAAAGTAATGCATAGAAAGTGATTTATATCGCGTTTTTAATTTTTTAGTGCGATACACTTTATGTTAAAAGGTAGCAGTAACCTTGTGATTGCTTTCTTTGTTTATACTTGATTTAGTAAACAAAAATATTACAAATGCTTTTTAAGGGAGAAAACTAGCAGATGACTCTTGTACGCAATAAGACAGATGAAGTTATTCAAATTGAGAAAGAGGCAAAACTCAAAGAGATGGAAATGTCGGTAGTTGAGAAGCGTAAACGTTTATCTTGGCGAGAGGATGAACTCAATACTCGTGAGGTTGTTGGCCGTTGGATAGATGAAAGGCCTTTGCTAGGAGACAATATAACCCTTTATAAGCAGTCGGGTAGGTATTACCTAGAGACTTGGTATCTTGATGGTTGCCACAGTTTAGATGAAATGACCTCAGAACAAACTGAAGAAGGCATCAAACTTGAAGATAAGGGCGGCAATATTTTTGGTGAATATTTCATGTTTACTGAAGGTAAAGACCTTAAATTTTGTAATTCAAGCAACTGTTATTACACGGCTAAAGTTAATTTAGAAGCGGTATAGAGTTAACACTGCAGCTTTTTGGTCCGGGCAGTTTAATAAAATCAAAAAGGGGCATAAGCCCCTTTTTAGTTTTCAGCCTGAAACCTCTCTCCTGAAATCTACCTCAGAAGGTGATTCTTTTACTCACTAATTTACCGCGGTAGAGAAAGGATGCGCACTGCTAAATAGCATAGATTTACCTGAGTAAGGGTGAGTAAAGCTTAAGCTTTGTGCGTGTAGCTGGAGTCTCTTTGCTGCTTTGATGACGTGCTCATCACCATAGAAATCATCCCCTAAAATGGCATGCCCAAGTGCGAGCATATGCACACGTAATTGATGGGTTCTACCTGTGACGGGTTTTAGCTCAACTAAACTACTTGCAGTCTTTTGAGCCAGCAGTTTGTAATGGGTAATAGCAGATTTACCCGAAGCACTGAGAATCTGTTTAGGCGGGTTGAGTTTATCTGCTGCGATAGCAAGATCAATCACACCGCTTTGCAGGTTTAGTACGCCATCAACTTCTGCTATATAGGTTTTTTGAGTTTGTCTATTTTGAAATTGGGTTTTAAGGCTCGACTCTGCTTTTTTATTACGTGCAAATACCATGATACCTGATGTTGCACAGTCCAAACGATGCACCAATATGGCGTCTTTAAAGCGCTGTTGCAGTCGAGTGAGTGCACAATCGTGGGTGTATTCAGCGATCCCAGGATTAGAAAGTAAGCCTGATGGCTTATTGATAACAATAATATCTCGGTCGATATAGCGGATATCTAACCAAGGAATACTGGGGGGCTGATAGCTAAAAATTTGCATGAGTTCTCCTATTGCGGCGCAATTCTAGCAAATTTGTTCAGCTGAAGCATCGGCTTAATATGATTTATTAATCAGGATTGGATAGGAAGGGGGCATACATTCGAGTGCCATTGCACCCGAATGTAATGATATCGGCTTAGCCTATAAGTATGGAGTACTTAGCGTGTTTTTATAAATACTCAGGCGGGGTATTACGAGTCCACAGACGGCTATAGGCCATCAATTGTGGGTAAAAGGTGCGAAAAGCGATTTCAATTTCGGTGTCGAGCTTTTTAACACTGTCTAGGGCACCGTTAAAAATTTCAGGTTTGGAAACGCGTTTAGCCACTGAGCTGATAGTTTGATTTAGGCCGTTACGAGTCTGATAGGCGACGAGCCAGTTCTCGGAACGGATCTTTGGGGCAATAGCAACGAGCTGCTCGGGTAAATCACGACATTCATCAATGTCTTTATAAGCTTTAACTGCAAATTCTTCGAGGCTTTGATGATGGTATTCGTCCCAGTATTTAGCCAGCATATGGTCAAAACTTAGATCGATAAGGATAGGTGCAGCACGGGTTAACGATTTAGGAAATAGCGATAGCAACTCTTTAGTGATTTCGTGGCTATCGGTTAGCTGATCAATTTGGCGGTGTAGCCATATCCCTTGTTGAAGATGTTTTGGGAAGTGCTCAATGCTGCCTTTAGCAAAATCTCCGGCAATATTGGCAGCCAATGAGGTTTGGCTATTATCTGCTAAGTGCAGGTGTGCAAGGAAGTTCATATTTTATACTTGGTAATACGCATACTTCACGTTATCATGCGCGGTGATGCTAAGGAAATCCTTTCTCGATAAGTTTACATATAAACGCGAGATTTAGGTGTTCTTTAAAGGATGCGCATCATTTTAATGTTATATACCCATCAATTAAACGGTTTGAGGATCAAGGATGATGTGGAACTGGTTAACCCAAAAGCTTGTGAAGAATGATCAAGTTAGACGTAAAAAAGTCAAAATTGATATTCCTTATGCACAGCACAGTTATCGAATTGAAGATTTTGACGTGAAATCGTCGGCTGATGTGACTAAAGAGCAGCCGAGTAAACTAAAATCATTCAATTAAAAATCAAACTTTACTTCTGTAAACGCGCATATTGACGGTTTTTTGAGGTCGGATTGTTGATCTTCTTTTGCTCTGGCCATAGACTAGCGGCCGATTTAGACACAGTTGAGACTTTCCATGCGCGTTGCAGATTTTTCTTTTGAACTCCCTGACGAGTTAATTGCCCGTTACCCTACGGCCGAACGAACAGCGTCCCGGTTATTGTCACTTGATGGTAATCGCGGCGAGCTAGCCGATCTACAGTTCACCGATATTTTAGATCAAGTCAGCTCTGGCGACTTAATGGTCTTTAATAATACTCGAGTGATCCCTGCACGTATGTTTGGTCAAAAGCAATCTGGTGGAAAACTCGAGATCTTAGTTGAGCGTATGCTCGATGATAAGCGAGTGTTAGCCCATGTTCGCTGCTCTAAGTCACCTAAAGTAGATTCGATTATCTGCCTAGATGGTGGATACGAAATGATCATGGTCGCAAGACATGACGCCTTATTCGAACTCGAGTTACAAAGCGATAAAACGATTTTAGAAGTGCTCGAAGAAGTCGGACACATGCCGTTGCCGCCTTATATCGATAGACCTGATGAAGACGCGGATAAAGAGCGTTATCAAACCGTTTATAATCAAAATCCGGGCGCCGTTGCGGCTCCAACTGCGGGGTTACATTTTGACGATGCAATGCTGGCCAAGTTAAAAGACAAAGGCGTCAATACTGCGTTTGTTACTTTGCATGTTGGCGCGGGTACTTTCCAGCCTGTGCGCGTAGATAATATCCTTGACCATAAAATGCATTCTGAATGGGCAGAAGTGCCGCAGAACGTAGTGGACTTAATTGCTGAAACGAAAGCGCGTGGCAATCGTATAATTGCAGTGGGTACAACATCGGTGCGCTCACTTGAAAGTGCAGCGAAGGCTTCTCAAGGCGAGTTACAGCCATTTAGTGGCGACACCGATATCTTTATCTACCCTGGATACCAGTTCCAAGTGGTCGATGCGATGGTGACAAACTTTCACCTGCCAGAGTCGACACTGATTATGTTACTGAGTGCTTTTGCCGGCTTTGATGAGGTAAAAAACGCCTATCAACACGCGATTGCTCAAAAATACCGCTTCTTTAGCTATGGTGACGCCATGTTTGTGACCAAAAAAGCGAACTAATTATCCAAATTGCTTTAAAATACCCAGTTCATATTAATGAAGTGGGTATTTTTTTATCTGCAGATTTAATGCATATTTTGGCATTTTAGGGTTGATACTGAATTGTTTGCCCTTATGTTTGTCATAGTCTTAGACTCAATACTTGAGTTAACTCAGGTCAGACTGTTTATCTGGCGAGGTGAAAAATGAAATTTGAATTAGATACAACTCAAGGCCGCGCGCGTCGTGGTCGCTTGATTTTTGAACGCGGTACGGTTGAAACGCCTGCATTCATGCCTGTTGGTACTTATGGCACTGTGAAGGGCATGACTCCTGAAGAAGTGCGTGAGACTGGCGCAGACATTCTACTAGGTAATACATTCCATCTTTGGCTACGTCCAGGTGAAGAGATCATGCGTAAGCATGGCGATCTTCACGACTTCATGAACTGGCAACGTCCTATTCTGACTGACTCTGGCGGATTCCAAGTATTTAGCTTGGGTGATATCCGTAAGATCACAGAAGAAGGCGTGCATTTCCGTTCACCAATTAATGGTGAAAAGATTTTCTTAGATCCAGAAAAGTCGATGCAAATTCAAGACTCATTAGGCAGTGATGTGGTAATGATTTTTGACGAATGTACCCCGTACCCAGCAACAGAGGACGAAGCGCGTAAATCGATGCAGATGTCACTTCGTTGGGCGCAGCGTTCACGCGATGAGTTTGACAGACTTGAAAACCCGAACTCTTTGTTCGGTATTATTCAAGGCGGTGTGTATGAAGACCTGCGTGACGAAAGCTTAAACGGCTTAGTCGATATTGGTTTTGATGGATACGCTGTTGGTGGCTTAGCAGTTGGCGAGCCTAAGGAAGACATGCACCGTATTCTTGAGCATGTTTGTCCAAAAATTCCAGCTGATAAGCCTCGCTACTTGATGGGGGTCGGTAAACCAGAAGATTTAGTTGAAGGCGTACGCCGCGGTGTAGACATGTTCGATTGTGTTATGCCAACGCGAAATGCTCGAAATGGTCATCTGTTTACCAGTGAAGGGGTTATTAAGATCCGTAATGCACGTCATCGTGATGACACTTCACCACTCGATGATAAGTGTGATTGTTATACCTGTAAGAATTATTCTCGGGCATACCTTTACCACTTAGATCGTTGTAATGAAATTTTGGGTGCTCGATTAAACACCATTCATAACCTTCGCTATTACCAAAGATTGATGGAAGGTTTGCGTGGCGCTATCGAGACAGGTACATTAGACGCCTTTGTTACGGAATTCTATACCAGCCAAGGTCGAGAAGTACCTGAAGTTCCTGAATTATCCGATTAATTTTTACTCAGACAATAAGAAGAGAATACTATGTTTATTTCAAACGCATATGCAGCTGATGCACCTGTTGGCGGCGCTGGTGGCACAATGGAATTGATTTTCATGTTGGTCATTTTCGGCCTGATTTTTTACTTCATGATTTTCCGTCCACAGTCAAAGCGTGTTAAAGAGCACAAGAACCTAATGAGCTCGTTGAGCAAAGGTGATGAAGTGCTAACCAGCGGTGGTATTTTAGGTAAGATCGCTAAGATCAGTGATGAAAACGATTACGTTTTGTTGACTATCAACGAAACCAGCGAAATCACGATTAAGAAGGATTATATTGCGGCCGTATTGCCAAAAGGCTCTATTAAGTCACTTTAAGCCAAGAGGGCAATGGCGTGTTGAATAAATACCCGATGTGGAAAAACCTGATGGTGATAGTCATTATCGCCATCGGTGCATTCTATGCGATCCCAAACCTTTACGGTGAAGACCATGCTGTTCAAGTGGTTGCAACCCGAGGGGCTGAGGTCTCAGCGTCGACTATGTCGACAGTAAATGATGTATTAAAGAGCAAAGGAATCGCTGTTAAGCGTTCTGAGCTTGAAAATGGTCAGTTGTTAGTACGCGTCAATAATGGTGAAGAGCAATTAATTGCTAAAGAAGCGATTAGCGATGCACTAGGCGACAAGTTCACCGTAGCCTTAAACCTAGCTCCAGCTACACCTGAGTGGTTAGAAGCTATGGGCGGTTCGCCTATGAAACTAGGTCTGGATCTGCGCGGTGGTGTTCACTTTTTAATGGAAGTGGATATGGGTGAAGCGATTCGTAAGATGACCGAAGCCAAAGTTGCAGACTTCAGAACTGATTTACGAGCTGAGAAAATTCGCTACGCGGGTATTCGTGATGGCGCCAAAGGCATCGAGATTAAGTTCCGCGATGCAGAGACATTAGCTAAAGCTGAGCGCTTTCTAAAGTCTCGCAGCAATGACATGGTCTTCCAAGACAAGACTGTCAATGATGACTATGTCCTTGTTGCAAATCCAAGTGAAGCTTATTTAAAGCAAGTTAAAGAAGAAGCACTGCAGCAAAACATCACTACACTGCGTAACCGTGTCAATGAGTTGGGTGTAGCTGAACCTGTTGTGCAGCGTCAAGGTGCTGAACGAATTATTGTTGAGTTACCCGGTGTTCAAGATACTGCGCGTGCAAAAGAGATTTTGAGCGCGACAGCATCGATTGAATTCCACATGGTTGATGAAAAAGCTGACGTTCAAGCTGCTATGAGCGGCCGAGTACCTGCAGGTTCTGAGCTTTATCAGCGCCGCAGCGGCGGTCCAGTGGTATTGAAGAAAGCGGTTATGTTGACCGGTGATCATATTCAAGGTGCACAACCAAGCTTTGACGAGTACAGCCGCCCACAAGTTGCTATTAATTTAGATGCTAAAGGCGGTTCAATTTTCTCAAACGTGACCAAAGATAACATCGGTAAGCCGATGGCAACGCTATTTATCGAGTATAAAGATACCGGTGAAAAGAATGCCGATGGTAGCGTTAAGATGAAGAAGATTGAGGAAGTCATTTCGGTCGCTACTATTCAAGCACGTCTTGGTCGTAACTTCGTTATCACAGGTCTAGAGCATGCAGAAGCACAGAACTTAGCGCTATTGCTACGTGCTGGCGCACTTATTGCCCCTGTTTATATCGTTGAAGAACGTACAATTGGTCCAAGCTTGGGTAAGGAAAATATCGAAAATGGTATGCAAGCCATGATCTGGGGTATGGCAGTAGTGCTTATCTTCATGTTGGTTTACTACCGTGGCTTTGGCTTAATTGCTAACTTAGCATTGACGGCTAACTTAGTGATGGTCGTTGGTGTTATGTCAATGATCCCTGGTGCAGTGCTAACACTGCCTGGTATTGCCGGTATGGTATTAACCGTTGGTATGGCGGTTGACGGTAACGTACTTATTTACGAGCGTATTCGTGAAGAACTACGTAACGGCCGTAGCGTCCAGCAAGCGATTCATGAAGGATACGGCAACGCATTCTCTACCATTGCTGATGCTAACATTACTACCTTTATGACAGCACTTATCTTATTTGCTGTGGGTACAGGTGCAGTGAAAGGCTTCGCGGTGACCCTAATGATCGGTATCGCCACTTCTATGTTTACTTCTATCGTGGGTACTCGTTCAATTGTGAACGCGATCTGGGGTGGTAAACGCGTGAAGAAACTGTCTATTTAAGGGGAAGTTGATAATGTTACAGATTTTAAATGTTAAAGGCACAGTCAACTTTTTACGCCATGCACTTCCTATCAGTATTTTCTCTGCTGTATTAGTGCTAGGTTCGCTTGCGACCTTAGCGACAAAAGGTATTAACTGGGGTCTTGATTTCACCGGTGGTACCGTTGTTGAGCTTGAGTTTTCTAAGCCAGCTGATTTAAATGCGATTCGTACTAATCTTTCTAGTGAAGCCGTGGGCGGCGCAGTGGTGCAGAACTTTGGTTCTAGCCGAGACATACTTATTCGCCTCCCTGTAAAAGACGACTTTAAGAGCGAAGATCAAGTTAATGACGTAATGGATGCAGTGACTCAACTGGATCCCTCTGTTATTCAAAAGCGCGTTGAGTTTGTAGGTCCTCAAGTGGGTAAAGAGCTTGCAGAACAGGGCGGCCTAGCGGTTTTAGTTGCCTTGATATGTATTCTTATTTACGTTTCTTTCCGATTCGAGTGGCGTTTAGCACTTGGCTCGGTAGCGGCACTTGCGCACGATGTTATTGTCACTTTAGGTGTGTTCTCTATACTTCAGTTGGAATTTGACTTAACAGTATTAGCGGGCTTGCTAACGGTTGTGGGTTACTCTCTGAACGATACGATTGTGGTATTTGACCGTATTCGTGAGAACTTCCTCAAGCTGCGTAAAAGTACGCCAGAAGAAGTGGTTAATATCTCAATCACTCAAACAATGAGTCGTACCATTATTACAACGGGTACAACATTAGTTGTGGTTGTAGCGCTGTTTCTTAAAGGCGGTACTATGATCCATGGCTTCGCAACTGCATTGCTGATGGGTATTTTCGTCGGTACATTCTCGTCAATCTACGTGGCGAGCTTCTTAGCGATCAAGCTAGGCATTAATCGTGAACACATGATGCCTGTTGAAATCGAAAAAGAAGGTGCTGATCAAGACGCATTGATGCCTTAATCTTTACGTCTGTGAAGAAGCCACCAGTTAGGTGGCTTTTTTTATGTCATATTTATAATACCAATAGCATATTTAGTACGATTTTCATAAGACATTGGTAGCGTGAAAAACCACGCAATAACGTTTAGTTAAGTATTTTCTGCTGTTCGAAAAAGCAGCGCTCGACAGGCCTGATGATTTAGCGTTAGCATGTAAACCTATTTTATAAATAGCACTTATAGCGTCTTAACCTTAAATTTGCCAAATAGAGCAATAGTTGTAGGAAATAACATGGAAGAGCAAACACGTTTAGTTGCAGCAGGGAACCTGCTTGAGGCTCATACTTGGAAAGGTATGCTCGAATCGAGTGGTATACAAGTTGAGTTAAAAGGAGAAGCGCTATTGGGTGGTGTTGGCGAATTACCAACGGGCATTCAAAATGTTGAGCTGTGGGTTGCACAGAGTCAGTATGAAAATGCTAAGGCTCAAATGGCCTCACTCAATGCACAATGTCCAACATGGAAATGTGTCAATTGTCATGAAATTAATGAATCAAGTTTCGAACTCTGCTGGAATTGCAGCGCCGAACGCAGTGAGAAATACAGTTAATGAAACATAATCCGGCATTCTTAGCCTTAGTGCAAAGTATTTTACCCCACATTACCGAAGTGAGCGTTGAGCAATACCAATCGATGGCTGGCTGGGTGTTACTTGATGTTCGAGAAGACTCAGAGTGGCAACAAGGGCGGTTACCTAATTCGCAGCATCTAGGGCGTGGGATTATCGAGAGAGATATTGAAACGCGTTTTCCCGATAAGCAAACGCCACTGGTATTATATTGTGGTGGTGGCTACCGCTCGGCGTTAGCCGCGAACAACCTTCAAGTTATGGGTTATTCGAAAGTGGTATCGTTAGCGGGTGGTTATAAAGCTTGGCTTGAGCGACAATTGCCGATAGAACACGACTAATTAAGTTGTAAAAAAAATCAGTTGTAAACTATCTAAAGGTGCTGCTCATAAATGCAATATTTTCCGCTATTTGTCGATACTCAATCGCTTAAAGTTTTGATAGTTGGTGCTGGCGACGTTGCTAGCCGTAAGCTTGATTTACTGACTCGAACTGAAGCAAGTATTAACGTCATTGCAACCGAGGCCTGTCAAGATACGTTAAATTATGCACAGAGTAAGCGCATTAGCCTTGCGCTTAGAGCCGTTAATGATGCAGACATTACAGACTGTGATTTAGTTTATCTTTGTACTGCCGATACTGAGCTCAACGAACGCCTTGCTGAAATCGCTAAGGCGCAAGGGATCTGGGCTAATGTTGTCGACAACCCTAAGTTTTGTCGTTTTATTACCCCCTCAATCGTCGACCGAGGGCGCTTACAAATCGCCATCAGTACGGCGGGCGCTGCGCCTGTGTATGCCAGAGAATTAAGGGCGCGGCTAGAGTCTTGGCTGCCGCTCTCTATTACGCCGCTATTTGACTTTATTGCTGAGCGCCGTCAAGAAGTGCAACACCGGTTGCCTGTTTTTAAGCAAAGGCGCATTTTTTGGGAACAGTTTTTTAATCGCAATGGGTCACGTTTTGATGCGAAAACCGAAAGTCACTACGAAACAAGTTTTTCCATGGAGTCGACAGTAGGGGAGTTATTACTCATTGATAGCAGTACGCCAGCTCATCTGCTACCTATTGGCGCCATGCCATATCTACAAAAAATCGAAGTGACATATTCTACACAGGCACTGCCGTTTGAACTTAATGAGTTATTAAGAAGAGACGCCAGTTTGAGTGATGTGTTTAACGATGAATCAATCGCGTTGCAATTGACAAAAGGTGAGTCATGTTTGGTTTATGGCGATATTGATGAAATTCGCCATTTGGCTAAACAATTTCCTGCCGCTAAGTATTTACAGCCTGGCAGTTTTTAACTTTGTTTACTAACAGTCTCAGCCGACTTTGCTCGCTGAGACTGTTCGCGTTCTTATGTTAGCCATTTAAATGGGAAATGAACATTAGTGGCATGATGATGTGTCGCTAGTACTAATTTAAGGTAAACTTGGCGCAAATCCTTTTGTGAAACACTTTCAATGGCCAAAAAAGCTACCGTATATAAAATCGCAATTCAAATCGCTGATATGGATCGTGGCTACTATCAAGATCATCAATTAACTGTTGCACAGCACCCGTCAGAAACCGATGAGCGTATGATGGTCAGATTGCTTGCTTTTGCCATGAATGCCAGTGACTCACTGACATTTAGTAAAGGGCTGTGCGTTGATGATGAGCCTGAGCTTTGGGATAAGTCTTTGTCTGATGAAATCAACCTATGGGTTGAGTTTGGGCAAAGTGATGAAAAATGGTTACGTAAAGCTTGCGGCCGCGCTAAAGAAGTTCAACTGATCACTTATGGTGGTCGTAGCGTGCCGATCTGGTGGAAACAAAATGAAGTGGCATTTGAGCGTTACGACAACTTAACCGTCTGGAATATTCCAGAAGAGTCAGTTAAAGCGATGGGGCAGTTGGTTGGGCGTAATATGTCTTTGCAGTTTAATATTTGTGAAGGTCAAATTTGGATCTCTGATAACGATAACAGCGTGCTAGTTGAGCCTGAATTACTAAAAGGCCATAAGTAAGCTTACTTATACTGTCTCAGTGTTATCGAGTGCCCCAAGCTATAGGTATAAAAAGCCAGTCACTTGACTGGCTTTTTATACCTATAGCTTAAATTCGATTCAGATTAGGCCTCTTCAGCTGTAATCTCAATTTCACCTTTGCCTTTGGTTTTTACAATAATCAAACCGGCAATGATCAAGGTTGATACAATACCTGCAACAGTCGAGATAGTCATAGGAAGACCTGCCCCTAGAGTTGGCGAGCTTAGTAAGAAGCTAATCACAACTGTGGTCATAAATATCGCTGGAGCAGTACAGATCCAGTGGAATTTATTATGACGAAGTAGATAAGCTGAAGCTGTCCATAACATCATAACGGCAGTGGCTTGGTTTGCTACACCGAAGTAGCGCCAAATAACACCAAAGTCGACTTGAGTCAGCAAAGCGCCAGCTGCAAACAATGGGATAGCAAACATTAAACGCTTTGGCAGTTCTGTTTGTGGCATCTTGAAAAACTCAGCCAAGATCAGACGTGCGCTACGGAAGGCTGTGTCACCAGAGGTAATCGGTAATACGATAACGCCTAATACTGCTAAGAATCCACCTACTGCGCCTAGAAGACCAGTTGACGCTTCATAAACCACGTTTGCAGGGTTACCCGCCATGCCAGCGTTTAGACCTTCAACACCCCCGAAGAATGATAATGCAATTGCACACCAGATCAGCGCGATAATACCTTCACCAATCATGGCGCCAAAAAACACGAAGCGGCCATTTGATTCGTTTTCAACACAGCGCGCCATTAGCGGTGACTGCGTTGCGTGGAAACCTGAAATAGCGCCACAAGCGATGGTAATAAACAGTGCAGGCCATAATGGCATATCGTTCGGGTTAAGGTTAGTTAGGAAGTCACCCACTTCAACGCCAGGTAATAAGCTGTGTTCGCTTGAAACGATTAATGCGATTGTCAGGCCGACAGACATAAACACTAATAGCGCACCAAAGAACGGGTATAAGCGACCAATAATCTTGTCTACTGGAACGATAGTTGCGATTAAATAATAGAAGAAGATGATGCCAACGAAAATACTCAAATCCCAGCCTGTCAGCTTAGCTAAAAGTCCCGCAGGCGCTGAGATAAATACCACACCAACTAAAAGTAGTAAGATAATCGCAAACACGTTCATAAAGTGCTTAGCACCTTTACCTAGGTATTTACCGGCAAGGCTTGGTACTGACTCACCATTATTGCGAACTGATAGCATACCTGAAAAGTAATCGTGTACGGCACCTGCAAAAATACAACCGAGTACAATCCAAAGCATTGCCGCGGGGCCATAAAGAGCACCTAAGATAGGGCCAAAGATTGGGCCTACACCTGCAATATTGAGTAACTGAATAAGGTAAACTTTACCTTTTGACATAGGCACATAATCAACACCGTCAGTCTTGGTAAACGCAGGGGTTTGACGCTTTGCATTGATGCCAAACACTTTTTCGACAAATGCACCATAAATAAAATAGCCACCGATCAACAGACCGACACACAGAAAAAACCAGGTCATAATATTAACTCGCTCAACGTAGAATGGCTCGGAGTGTAAACATATTTATGACTTCAGAAAGTGGCAAATGGCTAAGCGGTCAAATAGCTAAGGTTAGCGGTAATATGCTGACCTTAGCGGTTGAACTTTTTATCTCTATTGTACGGAAGTGCTATTTATCTCAAGGCCTATTGAAAACCAAATAGTTGTTTTAGCTGCTTTAAATAGCGCCTTGATACAGGAACTTTGGCGCCTGAGCGTGTAGTGACTTCAGCGCCAGCTTCTTGGATTTCGATTTCAGCAATGGCTGATGGGGCAATTAAATACTGTCTGTGGCAGTAGAGTAATGAGGTTTTTTCGGCTAACACTCTTAATGTCATATGGGTATGAACAAGCTCATTGGCTGTCGCAACATGGACTCCGCTCATATCGCTGTAAATATACTGCACAGAATCTGTTGCAACGACCTTTAATTTGTTACCGCAAAAACAAGGAATATGCTCAAGTTTCTCACTGGCAATTGGGCTCAGTTGTTTTGGTGTCAGATCTTTACGTAATCGTGCCAAGGTATTAATAAAGCGAGTATCATCAATCGGCTTTAACAAGTAATCAAAGGCCTGCTTTTCGAAGGCTGTGATGGCATATTCATCAAAAGCCGTTACAAATACGATTCTAGGAAGATCATCGGGGTCGAGCATCGCTGCGAGTTCAAGCCCAGATATTTTAGGCATTTGAATATCTAAGAAGACCAGCTGTGGCTTTAATTTGGTTATGGCTTGTATCGCCTCTACGGCGTTACTACATTGAGCTAATATTTCAAAGTCTGGTTCATTCTCAAGGAGTATCGCCAGCTCATCTCTGGCATAGGGTTCATCGTCGACTATGATGCAGCTAATCATGGTTTATGCTCCTATTATCGGTAAATGAATACTGATAGTTGTGAATTTATTGGGCTCAAACTGAGCGTTAATACCAAACTGTGCGCCAAACATATTTTGAATACGTTTATCGACAATATTCATGCCTAAACCTTCGCTATTGGTTTTTGGCTGATAAAGCCCTGCATTATCTGTGACTGACAGTAGGATGGTGTCATCAGCTAATCGCTCACCTGTTACAGTGATCACACCCGGCTCCAGCATGTTTGAAGTGCCATGTTTTACCGCATTCTCAATAATGGGCTGTAGGGTAAAAGCTGGGAGCTTGTGATGGAGCAAAGGCTCTGGAATATCGATGTTAACTGTCAGCTTATCGATAAAACGCGCTTTCTCAATGGTTAAGTACGAATCGATGTGCTCAAGTTCATCGGCGATACTAATTAGCCCAGTAGTCCGCTTTAGATTGATCCGTAAAAACTGAGATAGATTTTGGATCAATTGGCGCGCCGTAGCGGGATCGCGGCGAATGATGGCTGCGATGGTATTTAATGCATTGAATAAAAAGTGCGGATTAACTTGTGCTTGTAAGAGTTTTAGTTCCGACTGAACTAATAGGTTTTGCTGCGCAGCAAAGCGCCCATAAAGGATCTGGTTTGATAATAGTCGTCCTAAGCCTTCGCCTAGGGTTCGGTTGATATTTAAAAATAGCTTGTTCTTGGGCTCATAAAGTTTGATCGTGCCGATAACTTTAGCATCAGATCTTAGTGGGATCACCAAGCAGGAACCTAGTTGGCAGTTGCCGGAAATAGAACATGAATAGGGCATGTTGACGCCATCTGCAAACATAACTCTGTCTTGCTCAATGGCATCTTGAGTCATTTTTGAAGAGATGGGGGTGCCAGCGATATGATGGTCATCGCCTATGCCGATAAAAGCTAGCAATTTATCGGTATCGGTAATCGCCACTGCACCAACTTGTGTTTCCTGTTTTACTATCTGTGCGACTTGTTTACTGGTTTCTTCATTAAAGCCAGTCGATAGAATACCTACGCTTCGTTCTGCAATGCGCAGAGATTGAGTTGAAAAAACCGATGACATCTTGTCGTACATGGCTTTTTGATCGCGGATAATACTCATAAATAATGCCGCGCCAATTGAATTGATAAGTAACATTGGCAGTGCAATTTGTTCAACCAGTATCCACGCATCACCAAATGGCTTTGCTACCGATAAAATAACCAACATCTGCATTACTTCAGCGGCAAACGTAATGATGCACACCATTAATGGAGAGTAGATTAATTCTTGATGGCCTATCTTGCGTAAATAATAGCTAAAAAGTCCCGCGGATAAACCCTCTAGTGTAGTTGATATGGCACATGCTAAATCGGTAAAACCGCCCATACTGTAACGGTGTAAGCCGCCAGTGAGGCCAACGAGAAAGCCTGTTACTGGCCCACCGAGTAAGCCACCCAACACGGCACCCATCGCTCGGGTATTAGCAATAGCATCATTAGTTTGCTCACCAAAGTAGGTAGCCATGATGCAAAAGCCTGAGAAAATGAAGTAGATATAGACTTTGTGAGGTAAACGAGTCGCCGCTTCGGTGAAGACTTTAAATAAGGGCGTTTTACTCACAAGGTAGACAATAACCATATACAGGCTCATCTGTTGTGTAAGTAACAAAATTAGCGACATGAAAGACTCACTTTAAATAGTAATGTGATTTTAGCTACAGAGGCTGGGTTATTATTGATGTCCCTGCCGCGGGCTAGTTTACGCGGTTTATGCAAAATCAAATACTCAATATAATGTGCACTAAGCCTATTTTCCTACAAAAATTTAGTTGTAATGGCGTGAGTGCAAAGTAGGTCAAAGTTTTGTTATCTCAGATAGCGTATAAAGTGCTTAATATATACATCTTAATGTAGAGGCAATATGTCAGGATCTATTCATGGTCACCAAGTAATGGAGCTAATGCTTGCTCACGGTCAATCATTAACGAAAGAAGCGCTTAAAGCACTTATGCACAAAGAGTTTGGTGAGCAGGTTCATTATCATACATGCTCGGCTCAAGAGATGAATGCTGATGAATTAATTGCTTTTCTTGAGAAGAAGGGCAAGTTTATTCATTCTGAAAACGGTATAGAAACAGCTGCTGATAGGATTTGTAATCACTAGCTCTATGCTTTGAATAGACATTACATACTAAAAAGCCTGCTTATGCAGGCTTTTTAGTATGTAATACCGATTATTCGAGTGCGGTCACAATGGTTTACGCTTTGCTTTCACCACGCGCACTCTTCAACCCATAGAGCTAAAATAACTGCAAAGCAACGTGAAAATGGCCATTATCTAAAGGCTGACAACGGCATACTTGACCCTTAATGGTATTTTCATTGTCTTTATCGTTATTAAAAGTAATAGCGATTAATGTACCAGTAGGCATCGCTTGCTGGCATTGAAGTAGGGCACCGTTTCGAGATAAATCGATGCAAATTGCCTCGGACGGCTTAGTTACAACGGTAACGTCGCTCTGCAGTGTAATAACGACTTTTTCGTTTTCCATATCAACCCGTGCAGAGTTGCGTCTCTCTTCCCGATAGCTTTCCATTTCTGCTCATCCTTTACCGCGTAGTTATGCCTCATCTTAAAGGGGACAATGAGATAATTAAAGTGATTATTACTAAGATGCAGTGAGACAAAGGGGGATGCTATACAAGATAGACGGCGATTAAAAAGATAACCGCAGCGGTTGTTGGGTGTTTTTATACTGATAGGTACTATTAGCGTTGACTGCTGATTAAATGTTACGTTAACGAGTCATTTGATGAAAGAATACCCGAAGCGTGGCTTCGGGCATGTGTATTATAAGTCGTCTTCTTTACGACGTGGGTAGGGCAATTTGAGCTGGCCCCATCGAATAATGATAACCGTTGCGGCAAGTATTAATGTGGCGACGGCAATACCCACAATTCTCCAATCATCCATGGCCTTCATATCTAAGATTAGATAACGGGCTAGTGCAACAATGGCAATATACAATGGCATACGGATGGGCAATTTACCTGATTCAGCGTAATGCGACACCATTGCCAATACTTCGAGATAAATAAACAACAATAATAGGTCGGCAAGTGCTACGGCACCAACCTCAAAGATGTGTTTAATTTCTTGGCCAATTGCCACAACGGTGGCGATTGCGATAATGATTAATACGAGATGTTCAATGGCTTTGATGCTTGTAATGCCATATTTTCGATACATTTTATCCATGATGCTCCCTAATGCAGTCGTTTGATAAAGGGTATCAGCAAATCAAAGAAATGTGACATTATCAATGTGACGTCATTCACAATTGCGTTTGAAAAACTTATTGGTTCTTCCCACTCTGTCACAGGCTGCTGTCAACTTCATAACAACTGCTATATTAACGAAGCTATTTAGTAAACATAGCAGCAAAATGGGTACACATGTCGTTGTTGTTATAGTGTTTAGGAAATAGCCTGCGGACGCTTTAATTCGCGGCGAAAAATGGGCATAAAAAAACCGCCTTAAAAAAGACTAATGCCGTTCACTTAAGGTGAACGGCATTTTTATTTTTGGCATACCGTTGAGGCCTTGGTTTTACTGTTCTGGGG
>NZ_JBRIMD010000037.1:0-29964 GCF_052977325.1 Shewanella sp. 0m-6 | reverse complement strand
TGTTTAAAAACACTCGGATTTTGCCATCTTATAAAGATCGGTCAACCGATCAATAAACTGCTAAATGATCGGCATTATACCGAGAGGTGCCTTTTTTATTAACTGTGTCTTGTCCTAGAATGTTTTTTCTCAAACTTATTAATGCCCCTCACTATATCGAGCACGCTCTAGAGTGATAGTGAGACTTTTGCAAGCACCTTTACACCAACTCATTCCACAACTCGGTTACATCGACCTTAAATCAAATATGTATATGTTCATCAACATGCCCTCAAATATCATAGAATTGGTATCTGACTCACCCGCCTTGCTAGCTTTTCTATCTCGTGAACTAGCCCGCACTAAAATTTTTCAGTTCCATTTTAAACGACGCAAACATCTGTTACTCTGGTTCGCTCAATAAAGGTAGGCAACTAAACCTACAAATTCAGATATTTAATCTATAATCGTTACACAAAGTTATTTCGTTAAAATTATATGTAACACCTACATATAGCTTACACATTAAACCACTATCATATAGACAACCTAGGCTGAGTTCGTTTTGATAACATTCAATGAGTGGCGTCATAAAAGTCTGCTGATATGGCAGCATCAGCGTTATAAGCTCAGTGCAATCACTGTACTGCTTAATAGCTTGTTAATATTTAGCACTGTTTACGGCATGTCAGATCAGCTCTTTAACCCGCAGCAGATCTCACACCTTGCAGATATTAACTTTACAGTACTCACTAACGCACCTTGGTTTATGCTTGGGGTGTTTTTACTGCTAAATTCTATTGGTTTATTATTTCGCGCGCGCGTCGCCTGGGTAATGAGCCTTGTACTGCTACTAACAACCTTAGTTTTCACTTTACATTACTACTCTCACCTCCAATTCAATATTGCTTTTTGTTGCTTCAGCATAATCTTATTATTGCTCTTGAGTCGGGATTTTAATCGCAGTAGTGCAACCGCCGCAGGTATTGTCTCTGTCATTAGTTTTGTCATTTTGATCATCTATTCGACTTACGGTAGCTTGTATTTTGGTGATGGATTTTCGCCCAAAATAACAGACTTAAGTACGGCATTTTATTTTGCTATGGTAACCATGACCACTGTAGGTTATGGCGATATCTTACCCGTAACGGAAACCGCACGACTCTTTACTATTTCGATGATTATTGCCGGGATTGCCGTATTTGCAACGTCAGTGAGTACGATTTTTGGCCCTTTCATTAGCAATGGTTTAAACAAACTTATACAAGGGAAAAAACACACCATGAAAAGAGAGGATCACTTTATTGTATGTGGCACTTCCGCCATGGCGACCAATACCATTATTAAGCTGCATCAGCGAGGCTTGGCGGTCACCATTATCACTGTAAGACCCAGTGATGAGTTTGAAATAATTGAGCAAAGCCTAGAAGGTAAGTTTGATATTATCTCTGGAGATAGCAGCGATACAGCCGTGCTTAAACAAGCTGGGTTAGAACAATGTCGTGCCATTTTGGCCCTAACGGATAATGATGCCGACAATGCCTTTATCGTTTTATCGGCGAAAGACTTAAGTGCCAAAGCTAAAACAGTCATCATAGTCAATGACAGTAAGAATCTAACTAAAATTCAAAGAGTTCAACCAGACGTATTACTGTCACCACAACTATTTGGTAGTGAAGTACTAGCGCGAATGCTAAATGGTGAAGCGATGGATAATAATGATTTGGCAGAACTGTTACTCAATTCTGCACACGGTATACCCTCTAAGAATGATTTATAGCACTGTGCTAAGCAGTAAGGTTTGTGACTCGCCACTGTAGGTTTCAGCCTCACTCTTTTGTGTTATCAATACAGCATATAACTAAAAAACCCCAAGTAGAGGCTCAACTTGGGGTGCTATCCTGGGGGCTAGGCTTTACCTCATTTATAACCTTTAGCAAGCGTTTAGTAATTGATACTGTACTCCAGCGCCAAGCGGCGTCCGTAACCTGAAAACTGACTTCGGTACTGCTGCCAAACAACCTCTTTGTTCATTTGTGAAACCAACGGCTGGTAGTCGGTATTGAGCAAGTTATCAATACCGAAGGTAAAGCGCCCAAAGTCAGTATCAAGAGTTGAAATAAAATCAACCAAGGTATATCCCTCGTATGGTGATTCGTAGTAACTGTATCCCGCATCACTTTCTTGGTTGTTTTTGTTCCTATCGCCGACATAATTGGCCTGTAAACGCATTGATGCCATATCGTTGAAACGGTAATCCCCATAAATCGAGGCCTTAATCGGTGTAATTCTGGTGCCATTCATCCAGTAATCAATGCCCGTTTCACTATTGGTACGTTTACCTTCAGACATGGACACTGTAGTACCAAGCTTAATTGCTTGGTTAATTTGGTGATCGAGTGTCGCTTCAAAGCCCCAAATTTTTTCATCGGCAACAATCACCGCCGCGACTCGCTTAACGGCTAGTGCATCGACATTATAATCATACGCATATCCATCTTTTATATCTGAATAGAAAAATGACAAACTTCCTTGCACGCGTTCACTGTCATAACGTAAACCGGTTTCATAGTAGTTAGTTTGCGTTGCTGGAATTTCATCTGAAAACTCGGCCACACTGTCTACCGGCATGTCTCTAAGCATACGCATATCGGCATGAGAATAACCTTGCGAGAAACTAGCAAAAATATCGGTGCTATCGGCAATACTATAGACTAGACCGAGATTAATCAGAGGCTTGTCATAAGTTAAGGTGTCGCCCTGTTTATCTGACAACACACCTTTTTTGTAACGCTGATAATCTGGCACTTCAATTTCAAAGTTTTCGTAACGCAAACCAAGCTGCAAGGTGACATCATCAGTTAATTGCTGCCAGTACTGAGCAAATGGGCTTAGTTTTGTCTCGGTTAAATCACAAATGGAACAAACATATTGTGATTGCATTAGTACACTACCTTCGACATTGGTCTCTGTCATCACATCACGGTCTCTGCCCTGCTCCGTATTGTCACGGCCATATTCAATACCGTAGGCCAAACGACTTCTGTCGTTAATTGTCCACTGCATCGCCGCTTTAAAGCCACTGCGCTTAGACACTATTTCAGACGCGGATTCATAGCCAACATTCACCTTACTGTAATAAGTAGAGAGACTGAGTTGTTGATCTAGAAAATCATCATGCTCATAGGTGAGTTGCACAGTGCTAAGTTTAGTTTTTGGGTTCGCACCGCTATATGGGCCACTTTTATCAATCTCTACTAGGCCATTTTCATCATTTACACTGCGTTTATAATGCAGCTTATTTTCGATATTATAATGATGTGCCAACAAGGCTAAACGGCTTGAATCGAATTCTTGCTCAAGCTTAAATAACAGATCATATTCATCTGCATCCCCCATGCCGCCTTGGCTATTAGGTGCGCCGGGTAATTGATCCCCATCAGCATCATACAGATTACCGCGATCTTTACCTGATAGGTTAAGTAAGTAGCCCAGATCTGAATCTGTTGTGCCCGAAAAGCGTTGTGAAATGCTATAACCTGCATCAGATAATTCATCAGCAAAAGCCTCGACCCCAACACGAGTTTGCATCTCAAAATTCAAAGTAGGTTTTTTGGTGATCACATTGATTATCGCGCCAGCCTCACCGTTACCGTACATGGCACTTGCGCCTTTTATCACCTCAATGCTTTCAATAACGTCAACCGAAATTGATTGTAGATCTCGACCACCTGCACGCAATGTCGTTGAAATCAGCACCCCGTCAATCATCACTATCGCTTTACCCCCGCGAAAGTTCTGGCCGAAAGTCGACATTGTTTCTGTGCTTGGTGAAAAACCTGGGACGAGGTTTGAGATCATTTCAGACAGGTTACGCGCAACAACACGCTGCATGTCCAACTCTTGCTCTGTGACAATAAAAACAGAATTAGGTGTATCACTTAACTTTTGTGCAAATGGTGATGCGGTTACAACAATATGCTCCATATCCTCAGATTGATTTGATCCCTCTTTACTCTGCTCAGCCCAAACCGAAGTGGCTGCCAAAGTACTCAATACTGCTAACCCTAAAATACTTAATTTCACATGTCTCTCCATAATTAAATGCGAATGAATATTATTAACATTTAATTACAGATGACAACGAACTTACACAATATTTACAAAGGTATCAGGCTGGTCCAAAACTAACTAAAGATGAGGTGAGATGTTATTTCGATAACTTTAGACTATGAACTATGAACTATGAACTGCAGCAAATCGCTTTTATGCTGGGGGCGATATTGAAAAGTAACATATCGCGTTAGGGGGATTACCCAACGCTGATATGCTACTTACTCGTTGATTGAGTCTATAAAACCTTTTTGATACTGTTACTTAACTTCAACAATGTCACCAGGCTGCCAACTTTTATCAAACCAAGGTTCCAGCGGGCCATAGAGGCGCAATAAGATAAACCAACCTTTATTCGGTACAGTCTGGATCCAATTGTTCTCTTGGCCTTTGGGAGCCTCTGGCGCAAAATAAATATCAACCGAACCATCTGCATTTTGTTTTAAATTATCACGCTGATTATTCCGACTAGGAAATGGCTGTCCAGTCTGTAATTCTGAGCGGGTTTGAGTATCGTATGCCACCACCGACCAGAAGTTTTTCGCGGGTACATTCGCGGGAATGGTTAACTTATAAGTCTTACTGCCGTGTAAATATGCAGCATCTTTTGACTTATCTAACATGGCATATTGTGAGCCTTTACCAATCAACTTTAATGCCATTGCAGGCGTATTCACTGTCGCCATATAGAAGAAATAAGTACGCGCATCAAGATTACGCCCCCCCTCTCCATCATCAATTAACCAGCGATAATCACCGCCAATAAAAGCAGTTTTCCAAAGTCTATTAGGGTAAATATAAGTTGCCTCATCCCTTGGCTGGAACATCAAAGCTCTTGCTGTTGCATTACCGATGGCGACACCATCAGTGAGTAGCGCAGTCATGTGATCATCAGGTGCAAAAGGCTTGCCTTTTTGTATACCAATACTGGCCATCAACCCTCGTAGCTGTGGCTCTATAAACGAGACTGGCTCCTTTTCTAAAACAGGATGGATCTCTTTAAAAAAGTGAAAAGTGTTAGCATGAATGGTATTAAATACCAGGCCACTACCTGATTTAAAAACCATTTTTGGAGGTTGGTTTTTCTTAGCAAGTGGATAAATTTTAAGGTACTGCTCAAATGACTCAACAGCAGAGTCCGTCTTGCCGTCTTTTAGAAAGCCTCGCGCAATAAACCAGTTGGTATAACTCTTTGACTCAGATACAAAATACCCCTTTGGCACGTCACCTTTATAGCCTGGTGGTAAAATAAGGTATTTTCCCCCTTTGCCTTTGTCAGGACCTACAATCCCCATATCCGTAACGTACCTAAAAAAAGCGTCATTGACCGTTGTTGGCCCCATTCCTGCGGGAACCTCCACCACAGTCGGCCCATCGCGCTCAAGATCTAAAAACGCAGAGGCATAAACGGTGTCAGTATTACCCGTTAAGAAAAGCGAATTTGAGTCCATCAACTTATTAAACAGTAATACTTGATTAGATTGCGTTATTCCAAGATCCATATGACCAATTCTTAACGCTTCTAGAGAAGCCATCGGGATCGCATTTAAAAATGTTTCCGTCGCGCGAATGGTATTAAGATTATCATAGACTTTACGGCTAGTTTCCACTGTCGGTGCACCATCATGAAACTCTAAAGTACCTATGCTCGTTTCGACCTTGTTAGGCGTCATAATGCTTTGGGGGATCTTGTGGTTATAGCCCGGAGTCGGTGTTTCTGCTGCAGCTAAACGGGTTGCCCCCCCTAGCAGTAACGCTATAGACACTGCCACCTTGACTGACCTGAATATATTACTCGCTTTCATTGGCTTCCTTATTTATACGTCATCATATTCCTTTACCTACCAGCCTAATATGTGTTCAAGATTTGGTCAACATAAGCAGCATTAGTTTCTTTTATGTCAGTGCGTTACTGACATAAGCTCTTCGGCTACTGCTAAATAAACCAAAGCATATAATCGCAATAAATCAGTGAAACCCTACAAAGCTCACTAAAAGTTTGGTAAAAGCATTGTTTTTCAACTCCATTTAGCATTAGATAAAGCTCAGTTATTCGGCAAACTAATATGAAGTAAGAGAGTCAAATGAAAAATGTTATTTGCGATATCGATGGAGTGTTACTGCACAACAATCAGCTTATTCCTGGTAGTGATAAGTTTATTCACCGCATAGTCGAACAAGGTAACCCTCTCGTAGTGCTGACCAACTACCCAGTACAAACAGGTAAAGATCTGCAAAATCGCCTTGGCGCCGCAGGAATTCAAATACCTGAAGAGTGCTTTTACACCGCTGCCATGGCGACCGCTGACTTTCTCAAACATCAACAAGGTACTAAAGCCTTTGTGATTGGCGAGGGGGCATTAACCCACGAGCTGTATAAAGCAGGGTTTACCATCACCGACATCAATCCAGACTTTGTGATCGTTGGCGAAACGCGCTCCTACAACTGGGATATGATCCATAAGGCGGCTAAGTTTGTTAGCGAAGGCGCACGTTTTATTGCGACGAACCCCGATACCCATGGCCCAGATTTTAGTCCTGCTTGCGGTGCATTATGTGCCCCCATAGAGCGGATCAGCGGCAAAAAGCCATTTTATGTTGGTAAACCCAGCTCTTGGATCATTCGCTCAGCACTAAACCATATAGGTGGGCATTCAGAAAACACCGTGATCATCGGTGACAATATGCGCACCGATATACTTGCAGGCTTTCAAGCGGGACTTGAAACCATCCTGGTAACGAGTGGTGTTAGCTCTTTAAGCGATATCGATAAAGAACCATTTAGACCCAATCATATCTTTAATTGCGCTGGGGACATCGACGTTATCTAACTGTGTAAGCACCTAAGCGCAGGGCGATTAACCGGTTTTGACTGGTTTAGCGGCCCAGCGCGCTACTCATCTAAAGCTAAATCTAAAGTTGAATCTAAAGTTGAATCTAAAGTTGAATCTAAAGTTGAATCAACTTATAACACCGGCGTTTATAGCGCAATATTAAGTAACATTTTAGCGAATAGATTATCACTTAGCCCTCTTGCCATTGAGGGCTAATTTCCTCCATCATGCCTCTCAATAACGAAAAAAGTCTAAAACAACAATAATAGGACCACTTCATGCGTTCAATTTTCTCAGTCTGCGCACTCTCGATGCTCAGTGCCTGTAGTCAACACCCAGCTAACGTCAATAATCCAGCCGACGTCACTTTCGACGAAAGCCGTTTCCGCCAAGATATCAAAACCCTCGCCTCCGATGAATTCGAAGGTCGCGCGCCCACCACTAAAGGTGAACAGCTAACTTTAGATTACTTAAGTGATGCCTTTGCTGAAATGGGGCTTAAAAAACCTAACGGAAAAGATTATCTACAAGCCGTGCCTATGGTGACCTACACAGCATCTGAGCAACAATCCATTCGTTTAGGTGACTTACCACTGAAGTATCGACAAGACGTTGTACTGGGTAGCCGTCACGATGTTGCAAACATCGATATCAATAATGCGCCGCTGGTTTTTGTCGGCTATGGCATTCATGCTCCCGAATATCAATGGAACGATTATCAAGATTTGGATATGAACGGGAAAATTGCGGTGATCTTAGTTAATGATCCCGGCTTTGCTCTGCCAGACTCAGATCTGTTTAATGGTAAGGCCATGACCTACTATGGTCGCTGGAGTTACAAGTTTGAAGAAGCGAGCCGCCAAGGTGCGTTAGGCGCTATCATCATCCATGATACAAAACCGGCCTCTTATCCTTGGTCAGTGGTAGAAAATAGCTGGACCGGAGCTCAGCAAGATCTTGTTCGTAGTGAACAAGAACAAAAGCAACGAATAAAGGTTGAAGGCTGGATCACCTATCGCGTTGCCAGCCAGCTATTTGAAAACGCGGGGTTGTCACTGAACACTGTGTCAGATCGTGCAGCCGCAAGCCCTATTAACCTGCCACTTAACCAAACTGCATCAATTGCGTTTGAAAACAAAGCGCAATATGCCAATAGTTACAATGTGGTGGCAACGTTACCGGGTAACAGCCGCCCAAATGAGCATATTTTGTTTAGCGCTCACTGGGATCATATTGGTATCGATACCAGCAAAGATGGTGACCAGATCTATAACGGCGCACTTGATAACGCCTCTGGCACGGCAGGGATCCTTGAAATTGTACGGCAGTTTGCCAAGCAAGCTAATAGCGGCAACCCCCTTGCCCGCTCCGTGACATTTGTGGCGACAACGGGTGAAGAGCAAGGTCTACTCGGTTCACGATATTACGCATCAAATCCCGTTTATCCACTCGATAAAACCGTTGCTGTATTTAATCTAGACAGCACCAATATCTATGGCCGTACCAGTGATTACACTATCATTGGCAAAGGGAAATCTGAGTTAGAGAACTATCTTGTTGATGCCTTAAAAACCCAAAACCGGATTGCGATAAGAGAAAAATATCCGGAGTCTGGCGGTTTTTTCCGCTCTGATCACTTCAGCTTTGCCAAAGAAGGGGTACCCGCTGTATTCGCTGGCGGCGGCAGTCAGCCAATAGATGAGGCCACTGCACAATATAAAGCGGCCATGAAACTAAAAATGAAAGGCTGTTATCACAATGTCTGTGATGAATATCGTGAAGACTGGGATCTATCTGGCGCCCTCGAAGATTTAGCCATCTATTACCAAGCAGCAACTGAGTTAGGCAACAACAATGACTGGCCAGGGTATTTTAAGGGCACAGAATTTAATGCGCTGCGCCCAGCCAACGATACCTTAGAGCAAGCCAGTAAATAAATTAAATATCGATTGAGTGAATTGAGCGATTAGACACAAAATCTTTAATCACTTTAATTAAGGCAGTACCAATTAACATTTTACCCATTTGAAGGTTTTCAACCAGCCGACTTGCCACCCACTTGTCGGTTTTTTTTGCCTACCTAGGAGTGATTTTTATCAAACCTAAATTTAAGCTTTTAACCACATCATGCTAAAACTGAGCAGATAATCCCCAAAAATGCCGGATTTTCCAATTAATTTGCTCAATTCACTTTAATTTAAACGGCATTACCGTATATCCAATCAAGCTTAACAATGCCCCATTCAAATTGCGGATAACACAAGCCAAAAGCCTTTAAAATATCGATTCATCATTTCAGCCATTTAAAAATAAGACTTTAGATAGCTAAGAAGCCTCTTTTAACGATGATTATTCAAAAGCAGATTTGTATTCTTCAATTTTCAATGGCAGATTAATACTCAATTGAGTTTAAGACCGAAATTTTTTGGAGTGACCTATGTGTTCAATTTTTGCAATTTTAGATATTCAATCCGACGCGACTCCACTGCGTCAAGTCGCTCTAGAGATGTCCAAATTATTGCGTCATCGTGGTCCAGACTGGTCTGGCATTTACAGCAGTGATAAAGCCATTTTAGCCCATGAGCGTTTAGCCATTGTTGACATCGAACATGGTGCGCAGCCACTACTTAGTCAGGATGAGTCAATCGTATTAGCCGTTAACGGTGAGATCTACAACCACAAAGAATTGAAAGCTGAATTAGGCGATAAATATAGCTACCAAACCAACTCCGATTGCGAAGTCATTTTGGCATTATACCAAGAATACGGCACTGAGTTTTTAGACAAGCTAAACGGTATTTTTGCTTTTGTACTTTACGACAAAACTAAAGACACTTATCTAGTAGGTCGTGATCATATGGGGATCATTCCGCTATACACTGGGCGCGATGCTGAAGGTAACTTTTATGTTGCCTCAGAAATGAAAGCGTTAATGCCAGTGTGTAAAACGGTAGAAACCTTTAGCCCAGGACATTACCTTTCAAGTGAACAAGGCGAGCTGACTCAGTATTACCAGCGTGACTGGCGTGATTTTGCCGCTGTGCAAGACAACCCTGCCAGCGCAGAAGATGTACGTGATGCCCTAGAAGCAGCCGTAAAGCGACAATTAATGTCAGATGTGCCTTATGGCGTATTACTGTCGGGTGGTCTTGATTCATCGGTGATTTCAGCAATCACCCAAACCTTTGCTAAGCGCCGTATTGAAGATGACGGAGAAAGCAGCGCATGGTGGCCACAACTGCACTCGTTCGCTGTCGGGCTTGAAGGTGCACCCGATTTAATTGCAGCCAAGAAGGTCGCCGATGCGATCGGCACGATTCACCACGAAATCACTTTTACTTTTCAAGATGGTATCGATGCAATTAAAGATGTGATTTACCACTTAGAAACCTACGATGTCACCACTATCCGCGCGGCAACGCCAATGTACTTGATGGCGCGCAAGATTAAAGCCATGGGCATTAAAATGGTATTGTCGGGTGAAGGTGCTGACGAATTGTTTGGTGGCTACTTGTACTTCCACAAAGCGCCTAACGCACAAGCATTCCACGAAGAGCTAGTACGTAAGCTGGATAAGTTACACCTCTTCGATTGTCTTCGCGCTAACAAAGCCATGGCAGCTTGGGGTCTTGAGGCTCGCGTGCCTTTCTTAGACAAAGAGTTTATGGACGTGGCAATGCGCACTAACCCTGATGCTAAGATGTCGAAAAACGGTAAGATTGAAAAACACATTTTGCGTGAAGCCTTTGAGCACAAGTTACCGAAAGAAGTCGCTTGGCGTCAAAAAGAGCAGTTCAGTGATGGTGTAGGTTACTCATGGATTGATGGCCTTAAAGATCATGCTGCAGACAAAGTGGACGATCTTCAACTGGCAAACGCCAAGTTTAGATTCCCATACAACACACCTGAAACCAAAGAGGCATACTTCTACCGCACCTTCTTTGAAGAGTTATTCCCACTGCCAAGTGCGGCAGAAACTGTGCCAGGTGGTAAGTCTGTTGCTTGTTCAACACCTGAAGCGCTGGCTTGGGACGAAAGCTTGCAAGGGATCATAGATCCGTCAGGCCGTGCAGTGCAATCTGTACACGACAGCGCTTACTAAGCTTTACTCAACACAATAAAGCCACTCATATGAGTGGCTTTTTGCTTTGCACTTTAGATTAATCAGTCATGCTAAAATCAGTTTAACGCTTTAAAGTAATGCTGCTTAATATCGACCACTTCTAAAGTCACACTACTCACCGTTGCAGTAATGAGTGCAATTGCATCATAAACCCGCTCAATCAGTAAAGCCTTCTGCTCATCGGTGCGCCCCGGCATGATAGCAATGTTGAGGTGAATAAAACTGCCCTGCTCTTCCTCGCCGATTTGGAAATAATCACAAGCATAGGCCCGCGTCTTAATCGCTTTTGGCTCAAACAACTCTGACTCAGTAAGACCTCTATGACTGGCGGCAACTAAAGCGTCAATGGATAGCACTTCGGCTAATGGTGCGGAATACTCTATGGTGCAATGTGGCATAGTCTGCTCTTTTTATTCTTAGGGTATGGGGAATAAGGGGATAAAGCCTTACTCAGACCAAACAGCATATTCATTGCCATTCGTGTCCAGAAAGTGAAAACGACGTCCGCCAGGAAAAGTAAAAACTTGCTGGCTTATTTGCCCACCTGCATCAATGACTTTAGTTTGTGATTCTTCAAGCTGATTGGAGTACAGCACGATAAGAGGTGAACCGGAGGCGATAGTGAATGCCTTCTCACTGACAAAAAAACCGCCTGCGATACCCGCATCGACAAAACAGCTATATTCGGGGCCGTAATCAATAAACTCCCAACCGAACACTTGATTAAAGAAAGCCTTAGTCTTATTGATCTCTTTTACTGGGATCTCAAGATAGTTAATACTATGGTGCTGCATATGCCACTCCTGTGAATGCTTAACCCATGATGACTCGCTCTGTGCTTACTAACAAAAGACTTTTTAATAAACACGTTCCTAGATAAAAGCTTAACTCAGCAAATAACGCCTCAGTGATTAAAGCATATTCTGGTTAAAATCACAGCAGCTAAAGCGAGCAATACACGCTTACAAATACCCCATAAAAAAGGGAGCCTAATACCAATCAGTATCAGCTCCCTACTTTAGAACTTTAATTTAGAGCTTTAATTTAGAGCTTTAATCTAAAATTCAATTTAACGCTTTGCTAATGATGTTAGCTTATTTAGCTCTGGATAAGCGCCGCGGCTAAACCGATTAAGCCACCAAATACACCGCCCCACACCACTAACCAACCTAAGTGTTCACGGATCATCTCTTGTATGATCTCTTTAACCAGTTGTGGCGTTAACTCATCGAGCCTTTGGGTCACAATCTCTTCCACCTTGACGCGCATATCCGCAATCATATCGGGCTGCTCTAACTCTTCTTTTACTAATGCGTAAAAGTCATCGCTTTGGGCAATATCACTCAACGAGCTTTTCATTTTCTCGATAAAAGGCTCACGCAGCGGCGTTATCGCATCTGTACCACCAAACATGGCTAGCATACCGCCTAAAGACGATTGCGCCACAGTACTCACCAACGCATCAAATGCCGGAGACAGATCAATTTTATCAATAACAGGTTGCAGATTTAGTTGCTTTTCAATCCCGCCCTCACCTGATAGAAAACGATCGATATTTTCGATCGTAAAAAACTGATTCATCATTAAGTGTGCAATTGCAGCTTTAAATTCTTCAAAACGCGAGGGTATAACCCCTGAGCCGTATAACCCAGGCACCTTCTCAAACAACATATGGATAGCTAACCAATTGGTCACAGCACCAGATAGTGCAAACAAGCCAACAGTTAACACAATCGGTAAAGCAAACAGATAGCCGACAGCAACAAAGATAGCTGCAATCAAATTGGTGATAACACTCTTATTCAAGCTAATTCCCCAAAGCAAGATAAAAAACGCGCTATGGTATCAACCAAGAAAGACCTGAAGCAATAGGTTTAATCACGCTTATTTGATCTGCTTCCCATACACGTGCCCATAGTCAAGACTCATGCAACATCAATGAACATAAGTTGCACTGCTAGCTAAAGCGCAGAAACTGGCTCCTGTAACATATTTATTCGTACGTTAATAAAAACGTTACATTTTAAAAAAACATTATGATACCAGAATCATTTACACGATAATGAAGCTAAAATTAGTAGTGTGAGTATCGACCATTAACAACTTATGCTACGTATGATTTTTGTTAGTGAAATAAACACTCTGCCACAAAATTAAATCGACAAAGGTCTGTATGTCTTTTATCAAAACATCATTTCAAGCTGTGCTGAATGGCTACCGTCAGCGTCCAAAGTATCAGCGTTTACTCATCATAGTGACCGCCATTTATTTTACTTTTACTGCAATACTAGGCTTATTGGTACCCTATATTGTGGTTAAGCAAGTACCCGAGCAGTTATCTTCGTTGCTACAGCGCCCGGTTACTCTTGAAAACGTCAAGGTCAACCCGTTCACTCTTGAAGTCGCCATCGATAAATTCGAATTACAAGAGACAGATAGCAAACCCTTTGTTGGCTTTTCACAATTAAACTTTGAGTACCAATTTTGGGACTCGGTTGTTAATACCGCCTTCAGCATCGCTAATGTCACGTTAACAGCGCCAGTAATCAACGTTGAGCGACTCAATACGCCGCAAACATTACGCTTTAATTTTTCAGATATTATTGAGACATTAGCAAATCGCCCTAAAGATAAAAGCGACGAGGAGCCGACAAAGTCAGCTGGGATCCCGCACTTTATCGTCACAAACTTAGCGATTGTGAATGCTGATCTGAACTTTACAGATAAGCTTACCCATAGCCAATTGCACTACCCAGCATTAAACCTCAATATCAAGTATTTTGACTCTAATCATGCGATTACATCGTCACTTAACAATCTTGAACTTGAACAAAAAACCAACCACTATGCAATTCATGTTGTCGGCCGTAACGGCGGTGAAATTACCACTCAAGGGCTAGTACAATTATCACCCTTGAATATTGTTGGAGATGTGCAACTGACCAATATCCAACTGCCACAATTTTGGTCTTTTATCTCGGCGCAGTTTGCCCCTCAACTAACCTCTGGACAATTTAGTTTATCGAGTCATTATCAGCTGCAAATGCAAGAGAATAAACTTCAGTTTACCACCGACCAGGGCATGCTAGAATTAGCTGACATCAACTTTGATTATCAAAAGCAATCAATTATAAAGCTCCCCATCATCGCTCTTAAAGGTATCGAGTTTAACCTTAAGCAGAGATCGGTAACGGCAGAAACGCTCGATACCGAGGGGCTTGTGCTCAATGCTAAATTGAACAAAGATGGCATTAATCTGGCGACAATCTTTACCCCTATCAATACAACACCAAACGACTCTTCAGCAGTAAAAACCAATAATGATAAGGCTGTCATATCTGCCAATCAGGCTCAAACCGCTAAGAGCAGTTGGACTGCAATACTCAAAGGAATCAACCTTAAAGATTACCAAGTGAATCTAAGCGAGCAATTAGTCACTCAAAATACCTTATGGCAAATAGAGGATATTGAACTGACGACTGGAGCCATAAACGCCGATCTCGCCTCGCCAATTGACTACCAATTATCACTCAACGTGAATCAACAGGGTCTATTGGCATCAAACGGTCATATCGACGCATTAAAACAATTAGTGAACGCCAAAGTGTCAGTCACCAAGTTTGCACTGCCACAAATACAAAACTACCTGAAACCTTATGTCAATATTGAGCTCAAGCAAGGTGATTTTAGCACTGAGGGAGACTTTGCCTTTAATGCCCAAACTCAACAGTTAAGCTATACCGGCAGCTTAGGCGTCAATGACTTACTGATTAAAGATACGCTACAGAAAAAAGACTTAATAAAATGGAAAAACTTAGAGGTCAATCGCTTAGCATTCGATAAAAATGCCAACAGTATCGATATCGATCATGTCGCGCTAAATCAGCCTTATGGCCGGATAATGATCGCTAAAGATAAGAGCACCAACATAGGTGATCTGTTTATAGTACCAACGGCTGCAGCTCCTAAAACCACAACTGAAACCACAACTCAGCATAAAGCCGTCACAGCCAATGTTGTAACTAAGCAAGAGCATCAACAGGAAACAGCTAGCAAGCCACTGGCCTTGACCATCAACAAAATCAGCTTTAAAGAGGGTTCTACCTTTTTCGCCGATAACTCGTTGACACCTAACTTTGCTGCCAGTATCGAATATTTAGATGGCAATATAAGCAAATTGTCTTCAAACAGTGAGCAAACAGCCACCGTAGATATTAAAGGTAAGATTGATCGCTACGCCCCCGTTAGCTTAAAGGGAGATATCAACCCACTGCTTAAGCAGCCTTATTTAGATCTTGCCCTTAGCTTCAAACATGTCGAGCTTACCTCGATAAGCCCCTACGCTGGTACCTACGCAGGTTATTACATTGATAAAGGGCTATTGTCATTAGCGCTTAACTACCGACTCGATAATAGCCAATTAATTGGGGAGAACCATTTAGTCATCGACCAATTAAAGCTGGGACAACCTAGCGATAGTAGTCTTGCTACCACCTTGCCTGTGACTTTGGCCATTGCACTCTTGCAAAATAGACACGGCGTGATTGATTTAGGCCTTAAAGTATCTGGTGATGTAGATGACCCAAGCTTTAGTATTGGCAGCATCGTCATGACCGCCTTTACTAATGTGATCACCAAAGCAGTAACCGCTCCCTTTACTTTGCTTGCGGGGCTACTTGGTTCTGATGAAGAACAACTCGATAAAGTCAGTTTCGCAGCCGGTATCGCGAGCCTCGATGACAGCCAACAAACTAAACTTAACAAGCTGGCCACGGGCTTAGTTGATAGACCCATGCTAACCCTCAGCGTTAAAGGCAGTGTTAACATGCAAGAAGATAGCAAAGCGCTCAGAGAGCAACAGCTTAACGCTAAGCTCGCTCAAACAGCCAAACTGGATATCACATCACTGCCTGTTGATTTATCACCTAGCAGTTACCCAACAACTGGTGCATTGTCTGATGCGCTAATAACGCTCTATGAAACAGAGCTTGCTAGCCCAGCTAAAAAGGTGAAAGAGAAAATCGAAGCAGAACATCAAGGAGAGAACAAACTTACCGTTCTCCAGCTTACACAGCGCTGGCATATCGCACTGTATAACTTTCTGCTGCGTGCACAACGACTCCCAGAGGCTGCACTTGGGCATCTAGCACAACAACGTGCGACTGCGGTTAAAACCTATTTAATTGAACAAGCGAAAATTGAACCACAAAGAATATTCCTACTCGATAGCCAAGTGGAGCTCAATACAGGTTCAAGCCAGGCCTTACTGACCTTGGGTGCGAATTAACGTCAATTCAATTACCTCCTGCCTAATAAAAAGCACGCATCTTTGCGTGCTTTTTATTGGGCAGCTGATCGCAAATCATTCATCGCCATCAAAGAGCTATTGAAAAGAGCTATTACTTATCAACCTTGTGATTAACTGCCTTGTACTTAGCAGGCTTGTACTAGACTACCTTTTGTTTGACAGCCTTGTGCTTGGCTGTCTCCTGCTGAGCTCGCTTGTATTTAGCTGGCTTGTGCTTGGCTAGTAGGCTTTAAACTCAATGTAAGATCGGCTAAAGTCGAGTCATAATCCACATCATAGCAATGCTGATACACTGGCATCATCTAAGGACAGAACCGATGAAACTCGCCCTACTGAGTGATCCTAATACTGAAAATGGCCAAGCCGCAATTAAAGCAGTGCTTACATCCATAGCAACAACCAACAAACATCCCCAGCTAACAATTGGCTATATCGCCTCTGAGCCCGACCCTCAAAGAGAGTACTTTTTGCAAACTCAGCAGATGTATCAAACACTCGATGCAACGCTATCTGTTTATCTTGAGTTAGAATCAGGCTTTTCACCGAGCAGTCTCGAGGCGCTGTTAAACTGCGATGCCATTCATCTCTCTGGCGGTGATACCTATCGTTTCTTAAAAGCAATGCAACAGCAAAAACTATTACCCATTTTGCGCCAATATGCAGTCAATGGTGGTGCACTCATTGGCGTTAGCGCAGGTGCGATGCTCATAACCTCAAGTATTGAAAGCGCTGCACTTTGCGGCGACATCAATCATTGTCAGCTTACAGATTTTACAGCGCTCAACTTAGTGGACTTTATGTTTGCGCCCCACATCAGCCCTGTGCGGCTTGAAAGCAAGTCATTTAAACAACAGCTTTCAGCATTTAGTCAGCAGATCTGTTTATGTCCGGACAATGCCAGCCTAGTAATGATTTCTGGAGCGATAGAAGAGATAGGCCATTGTCATTGGTCAAAGTCATAAAGATGAAAGCAGATCTTTAATCATTACTTTCAACCCTGTAACGCTTGAGTTAAAATCTGCGCGAATAACAATACATCAGAGGTAGTTAATGTTTATCATTCGTTGGGTATTAGGACGTATCATCCTGTTTTTAAACTTTGTTTTTTCACCTAAAAAACTAAAGCGTCCACAAGAAGAACAACAACAAATCGACAACGCAACCAGCAATATGACTATTTACGAATATAAGGCGTGCCCATTTTGCGTTAAAGTTCGTCGTTCTTTGCGTCGCCAAGGCTTAAATATCGTCACTCTCGATGCCAAGCAAGAACCACATAAGAGCACATTGCTAAACGAAGGTGGAAAGCTACAGGTTCCTTGCATGAAAATTGTAGAAAATGGTCAATCAACTTGGATGTATGAGTCTTCAGAGATCATTGGCTTTCTCGATAAAAAATTTGCTTAACCCGCAGGCCTGCTTTCTCGCCCTAAAAGTGTCAACTTAACTCAAGTCGATGTATTTCGGGAGGAGCTGTAAATAAGTAAAAGCAACCAGATAAAACAAAAGGCAGCATATCAATGCTGCCTTTTTCATAGCGGTTACTCAAACGATAATTTAACCCAAGTTACTAATACGTACCGGTTACTATTATTTATCCGTAACTAATACCTGCTAATACCAACTACTTAAGTCTACTACCTTGCATTTGTCGGTGCAGTCAGCACCGCCTTGCCCAGAAGATGTTGATAAATATTATACCCAGCCAGCGCAGCGGTGCCACTCTCTGGTAATTCAAGATGAGCAACATCTAGCGCATAAACAGTGATTTGGTAATTATGTGGCGCAGCACCTTCAGGAGGACAGCCACCGCCAAAGCCTTTGAAGCCAAAATCATTAGAAACCATACTCGCCCCTTTAGGAAGATTCGCCCCTCCCTTTAGACCCGAGTTAGCCGGCAAACTCTGAGTACTTGCTGGTAAATTAACAACCATCCAATGCCACCAGCCGCTCCCAGTAGGTGCATCAGGGTCGTACATTGTCACAGCAAAACTTTTAGTGCCTTCTGGAACATCGCTCCAACTGAGCTCTGGAGAGATATTTTCTCCACTGCAGCCCCATTGATTAAATAGCTGGGCATTTTTAAGGCTCTGACCTTCAGTGACATTTGTACTCTTTAACTCTATCGCCTGACTAGAAAGTGCAAATAAACTACATGCAGCTAATAACAAGACTTTATTGAATCTCATATATCCTACCTATATTGATTTGATTTGATTTGATTTGATTTGATTTGATTTATCTCTACGTCACAATCAAATAAGCATAGTCGAAAAAAGTCGACTTGCCTTTAATCTAAGTTTCGGGGGGCCAACAGATATAATTAAAATTCGATAGCTGCTTGGTTAATCAGTAATACTGATGCCTTCAAAGCTCATCATCAGGGCTCATGGCCTCTTTTATTTCATCACTGCTAAAACCTTTACGGGATAGATACGCATAAGCTTTCGACTTCTCTTTATAGTCAGATAAATCATAGCGCTTTTTTGCTAGCTCTTTTTTACAGCTCTGATAAAAATCAATATTTCCAGCAAGCGTCAATTGATACAAGGTATCGACAAAATCACTCACATCAATCAATCGCTGTTTTAACTCCTGCAAGATAAGAGTTTCACCTTTGCCTTTATTATATAACTTGATGATTTCGGTCGTTAAGTCGGCTTTGTCCGCTTTTACGGCGAGTTTACTGCGCAGGGTTTCACGCATCGGGTGTTGTGATAATGCATGATCAATTTCTACCCGAGAAAAACCTTTTGTGGTCATCATGGCATAGACTTTCTCTTTGTTGGTCCCGTAAAAGTTATCATATCTGTCCAGTAGCCTAGAGGTTGCCATCTCATAGCTATCGACTGTTTGCTCTTGCATCACTTGCTCTATTGCACTATCAACGTCAGCCACTGATACACCGCGCTGCTGTAACTTACGCCTAATCGCGCCAGCACCGAGTTCATGACTAAAGGCTAGCTCGCAATAACGCAGTGCAAAGTCAAAATCATTTTTTAGATACCCACCCTCGATGAGCCTAGCGAGTACGGTATCAATCCATTCTTGATTTTCGGTTTTACGCTCAAGCTTGGTACGAATTTCATTAATGGTGAAATCCTGCTGACTAAGATGCCAATAGGCACTATTAAAAACATTATCGATGGTTTTGGCTTGACGTAATGGTGGGCGCTGCATAACAAATTGAACTTAAATTAAAAAGTAACCAAAGCCAGTGTAGCAGATCCCAGTATTGTTGAGGAATAGCCCTGTGACCGGATCCCACGCTACCGAACAAGCAGCCACTATGTCCTCATAAACTTTAAAACTATACTTAACATAATGATGTGGCCGCAGCACTCCGGTATTTATTGGACAATAACAGTCCTTCATTAAAGAGAAGCACTTCGTGGTGAGGTTTGTTTAATTCATATATAAATCGCGGCTAATCTTAGTGACAGTATTAGCGACTGTGAGACTGTATTAGCCACGATAACAGCCGCATATTAGCCACGATTAATCATGCCTTTAAGCACAATATCGTGGTAACTAACAAGTCCTGCTATTTTGTTATCCTCAATCACTGGCGCCTTGGTAATACCGAAACGGTCAAACAAACGTGCGCTATAGCGAACATCCATCCGCCCAGGTACCGTCAGCACAGGTTTAACCATAATCTCATACACATTCACTCGCTCTGGCGATCTATCTTGTGCTAAAACCTTTTTAGCGATGTCACTCATCAACACCATACCAAACTCATCATCATCGTGACGTTTATTAACAAACAATACGTTCACCTTATTGTTAACTGCATGTTCAATAGCTTCTGCTACGGTTTGCAGTCCATCAATCATGGCGTAGTCTTGACTCATCACATCATGATTTCTTACAGGGTTTTCGGTCTTCATATTTGGTCCTCAATATCACGACTTAATTTTTGTACTTGGTGCGCAACACCTACCGCATCTTCCACATCGATTTGAATAGCGATACCTTTACCGGAATCGCTATCAAACTCACCCACTTCACTTACGGTTTCTAAAATGGTTCGACATAAATGCTCTTCAACTAATAACAACACCACATCTCGCTGAACATCTAACGTTAAGCCCATAAAGGTTTTCTGTTTCTTAAGACCTTCACCGCGAGCGTGATTAATGACTGTAGCGCCTGTCGCACCTTTACTACGAGCCGCATCTAAAACCGAGTCTGTACAGGCATCATCAATAAACACCAGAATAAGTTTAAAGCGCATTATCTCGCTCCTTTTGGGTTCTATTCTTAAATTCCACCAATTGGGCATAGCCCATCACAGTGATCATGGGAAACAAGCTGGCAAAGGCAATAAGGCCAAAGCCATCAATAAGGGGATTACGTCCCTCAACATTGGTCGCTAAGCCTAAACCTAAAGCAGCAACTAACGGAACGGTGACCGTAGAGGTCGTCACACCGCCAGAATCATAAGCCAGTGGTACTATCATTTTAGGTGCATAAAAGGTTTGAATAACCACCAGCACATAACCCGCCATAATGTAGTAGTGAATAGGATCCCCAACGACAATTCGAAAGCACCCTAATGCAATACCAAAGGCTACGCCGATAGCCACTGAAATACGTAAGCCTTGAATACCGATAGTGCCACCGGAAACCTGATTGGCTTTAATCGCCACCGCAATCAAAGAAGGCTCAGCAATAGTCGTACTAAAACCAATTGCTGCGGCAAAAATGTAAACCCAATAATAGTCCTGCCAAGCATTAACTGTATTTTGTAAATCGCCTTCATGGATAAACTCATGGGAGGTAAGCTGTTCTGCCATACTCTCGCCAATGGGGAACAGCGCCATCTCTAGACCGACTAAGAAAAAGCTTAGCCCTAAAATGACATACACAAACCCCGCAACCACTCGTCGCCAATTGGCAACAGGCCTTTTTAATACGCCGAGCTGAAAACCAAAAAGAATAATCGCTATCGGCACCACATCGCGTATGGTGACCAGTAAGGTATCAAGCACTTGGTGCAACATATCCATTAAAGCACTCCCATTAAAGCACCACTATTAAAGCACCACTATTAAAGCACCACCATTCCGTAAATAAGCACAAAGATCATTGGCATTAAACTGGCAAAAGCAATCAGGCCAAAGCCATCTAACATCGGGTTTCGGCCCTTAATCACTGTGGCAAGCCCCACACCTAGAGCTGTCACTAAAGGCACGGTAATTGTTGATGTTGTCACCCCGCCAGAATCATAGGCGATACCAATAATGTTTTCAGGCGCAAATGAGGTCAAAATCATCACTATGATGTAGCCTGAAATAATCAGGTAATGGATAGGCCAGCCTTTTAAAATTCTGACCACACCAAGCAAAATTGCCAGGCCCACTGATAAGGCCACGGTTAATCTCAGCCCCATAGCGTAGCTATCCATTGACGCTTCACTCGACTTTATCGCCCCGACCTCAGCTGCTACCTCCGCCGCTTCATTAGCCACAGCGGTTAACGCAGGCTCTGCCAATGTGGTGCCAAAGCCGAGCGAAAAAGAAAATACCACTAACCAAAACACGCTGCCCTTGCGAGCCAGTGCCTGCGCAAGCGATTCACCGATGGGAAACAGTCCCATTTCGAGACCAAATACAAAGAAAGTTAACCCGACGATAATGAAAACAAGACCGATTAAAATCGAAAAAAGGTTATCGGGTGCTTGTTGTAAGACAAATATCTCAAAGAAGCAGACCACCAAAATAATAGGGATCAAATCTTTGAAACTATTAAACAACGCCTTTAACAGCTGATTGATTGAAGCCATATTCACTCCTTTGGGGCCACATTTTCAGTGTGCCAAAACGAGCGCGGATCACAACAAATATTTAACAGGCGTTACACCAAGTTTGCGCTAGATCAAATATCGAGGCTATCGAAACAAAAATTAAGCTGTTAGGCAGCAAAACAAATCAAGAGATCCAGCAAGAAATCATTGCCCGCGCTTTTACATACTGGTTGTAGGTCTCTTTGTTGATGCATTATTGTGCGCAATGTTCATTTAACGGCTTACAAGCTACAAACAATCAAATTCGACAATGACAGTTTTTAGCAAAATCCACTCAAAAAACACCAAAATCACCCTATAAAAATAAAATTAGACAAATTTATACACTCAATTAGTGAAAATCAGTCAAAAATAGAAATATTCAATTGACAGCTTTCACCCGCAAATGTTTTTATATAGTCACTGAAACAAACAAGATGAATTTTAAATGACACAGTTTAATACTTTCCAAAACATTAATTGGTGGTGGCACTTCCCAACTTAGCGGGTGGTGTGAAACTGTGTGCTCATAGAACTGAGCCAAGATTCAACAAGAAAGCCCGCACACTCTGCGGGCTTTCTTGTATTTAAGCGATAATAAAACAGCGAGAAACAAGAAAGCCAAGGCAGCGGGCAATGAGCAATGACGTGTAATAGGCATCGTGATTGATATAAGATAAAGTGAGATAAAACAATGAATAATGCATTACCCTACAAGGCAGGAGCAGGAGCATGACACAGCATACTATCGCTAAAGTTGTCACTCAAAAAGAGGCGTTGGCATATCACGATGACCCGCTTCGCTTATACCAGCATGTGACTCAAGATGCCCCTCATACCATGTTGCTTGAATCGGCTGAAATTGACAGCAAAGATCACTTAAAGAGTATCGTCCTGACACACTCAGCCATGAAGATCCGCTGCGACGGTTACCAGTTACAATTTCAAGCGTTAACTGACAATGGTAAGGCATTGCTAGCCCCTATCCGCACATTCTTTCAGCAAGCTTTTCCAAGTAGCCAATGCCAAGTAACTTCCGAATCGAGCCTCATTGTTACCCTACAAAAAGAGCGTAATCAACTCGATGAAGATGCCCGCTTAAAGTCGACCTCCCCGCTCGATGGTCTCAGAATGCTGGTTAAACACATTCGCTGTGATGAAAGCCCTGAGTTTGAAGATCTGTTTCTGGGCGGCGTACTCTCTTATGACTTAATTGATACCGTAGAACCGCTACCAAGTGTGCCAGAGGGGGATAACACCTGCCCAGACTACTTGTTTTACCTCGCCGAAACGTTAATTCTTGTGGATCATCAGCAGCAAAGCGCTGAAATTGTTACTCATCAATTTATTGAGCCCACACACGTTACCTCAAGCCACGTAAGCCAACAGCTCAATGAGCGTATGGCCCAATTACAGCAAGCCTGTCACTCACTCGCTCCCATTGCAAAATTGCAAACAGTTGACGCCCAAACCCAAGTCAATATTTGTGATGAAGACTTCAAAGGTACCGTCAATGCTCTCAAAGAGCACATTATTGCCGGCGATATTTTCCAAGTGGTGCCATCTCGTAGTTTTAGCTTACCTTGCCCAAATACATTAGGTGCATACCGTGCGTTAAGGCTGACGAATCCAAGCCCTTACATGTTTTATTTTCGCGGTGACGACTTTACTTTGTTTGGTGCATCACCTGAAAGTGCACTCAAATATGAAGCTAAGAGCAATCAAGTTGAGATCTACCCGATTGCAGGTACTCGTAAACGGGGTAAAACCGCCAGTGGCGAAATCGACTTTGATCTAGATAGCCGCAACGAGCTTGAACTGCGCTTAGATAAAAAAGAGCTGTCTGAACACATTATGTTAGTTGATTTAGCCCGCAACGATATTGCCCGTATTAGCCAAAGCGGTACCCGTAAAGTACCTGAACTACTAAAGGTAGACAGATACTCCCACGTGATGCATTTAGTCAGCCGAGTAACAGGTCAGTTAAGAACTGACTTAGATGCCCTTCATGCTTATCAAGCTTGCATGAACATGGGTACATTAACAGGTGCCCCGAAGGTCAGCGCGGCCCAACTTATTCGCGGCGCTGAAAAAACACGCCGTGGCAGCTACGGCGGCGCCGTAGGTTACTTAAATGGCCTTGGTGATATGGATACCTGTATTGTGATCCGCTCAGCCTTTGTAAAAGATGGCACCGCCTATATTCAAGCAGGTGCAGGCGTAGTGTTTGACTCCGATCCGCAAGCCGAAGCCGATGAGACTCGCCAAAAAGCACAAGCGGTAATTTCAGCCATAAAGATGGGAGGTGGACGATGAAAATCTATCTACTCGATAATTTCGACTCGTTCACTTACAACCTAGTGGATCAGTTTAGAAGCCTTGGTTATGAAGTCGTGATCTACCGTAACGATGTTGACGCTAACTTTATCGCCAACAAACTGTTAAACGAAACCGTGCCAGCGGCCCTGGTATTATCACCTGGGCCTGGCGCGCCCCATGAAGCTGGCTCGCTGATGGCATTAATTGAAAGTGTAGCGGGAAAAGTCCCAATGCTGGGCATTTGTCTTGGCCACCAAGCATTAGTTGAGCATTACGGCGGTAAAGTTGAGCGCGCCAAACAAGTCGTTCATGGTAAAGCGAGCCCAACCTTTCATAACGGCCAAGGGATCTTTGTAGGTTTGCCATCACCGCTTCCTGTGGCTCGTTATCACAGCTTAGTGGCAACGAAAGTGCCAGATTGCTTAGAGGTTATCGCCACCACAGAAGAGATGCCAATGGCGATTATTCATAGACAAGACAAGGCGGTGGGTTTTCAGTTTCACCCTGAATCGATTTTAACCACCTTAGGCAGCCAATTATTAGTGCAAAGCTTAGATTATCTTGCCCGCTCTTTAGCTGATGGAAACCAGAACCTAACTAGCCTAAGCCCAACAGAAGTAAAAGGATAAGATTATGAGCCAAACTCAAGTTAAACCAATTGAAATCAAGCCTACTGAAGCTCTTATCGAAGCCCTTTATCGCGGTGAGAGCCTAACTCGACAAGAAGCTAAGGTGCTCTTTAGCCAAATCATTCAAGGCAAAATGGACCCCGTCAGCATGGGTGGTATGCTGGTTGCTATGAAAATGCGCGGCGAAACCATAGATGAAATATCCGGTGCAGCAGATGCACTGCGCGCGGCAGCGAAAGCCTTTCCGACCCCAAGTGAAACAACCGTTAATAAAGGTATCCTTGATATCGTCGGCACTGGTGGCGACGGCCATAACACTATCAATATCTCAACCACTGCCGCCTTTGTCGCTGCAGCGGCGGGCGCCAATGTAGCTAAACACGGTAACCGTAGTGTGTCGAGTAAATCAGGCTCTTCAGACTTACTGGCGCAATTTGGCATCGATTTGACCATGGCACCAGAAACTGCGCGTGATTGTTTAGACGAGCTAGGTTTATGCTTCTTGTTTGCCCCACACTATCATGGCGGTGTCGCCCACGCAGTACCTGTGCGCCAAGCACTAAAAACCCGCACTTTATTTAACGTATTGGGGCCTTTGATTAACCCGTCCCACCCAAACTTTATGCTGCTTGGCGTGTATAGCCCTGAACTGGTAGCGCCTATTGCCCAGGTCGTTAAAGCCCTTGGGATCAAGCGCGCTATGGTGGTTCATGGTAGCGGCCTTGATGAAGTGGCACTACACGGCGATACCTTAGTACATGAGTTAAAAGATGGCGAGATCAGCGAGTACCGCATTACGCCTGCCATGTTAGGCGTACCAAACGCTGAACTAACAGATTTAGAAGGCGGCGCGCCTGAAGAAAATGCAGAGCACACCCGTGCTATTTTACAAGGCGCAGGCCAAAGCGCCCACATGAATGCCGTTGCTATCAATGCTGGCTGCGCGCTGTATGTTGCAGGTGTGTGTGATGATGTAAGAGCTGGTACTGCCTTAGCGTTAGAGACAATTAAAAGCGGTAAAGCCTACGAGTTATTGACCCAGCTGGCTAACGCTAGCCAAGCTGCGAAAGGAGCCTAATGTGAGCATGGATCTAACAAAGCCAACAGCAGCTAAAGAAAGCAACGTATTAACTAAGATTGTTGATACAAAAGCGGCGCATATTATCGAATTAAAGCAACGCTTTCCTGAAGCAAGCTTAACGCCTAAAACCTCTGATAGAAGCTTATTTGATGCGTTAAACGCCCCCAATGCTGGCTTTATTTTAGAGTGTAAAAAGGCCAGTCCATCAAAAGGCTTGATTCGTGATGTATTCGATGTCGATGCGATTAGCGACGTCTATAACCACTACGCTGCTGGTATTTCTGTATTAACGGATGAGCAGTTCTTTCAAGGCGATATGGACTATATTCCGCGTGTACGCGCGCGCGTTAGTCAGCCCATTTTATGCAAAGACTTTTTCGTAGACGAATATCAAGTCAAACTTGCCGCTCACCAAGGCGCTGATGCCATCTTGCTCATGTTGTCGGTGCTCGATGACGAACGTTATCAAGCGCTTGCTGCAGAAGCGAAAAAATACCAACTCGATATTTTAACTGAAGTCAGCAACCAGGTTGAATTAACTCGCGCCATTGATCTTAATGCTGCGATTATCGGTATTAATAATCGTAATCTTCGCGACTTATCGACCGACCTTGCTACCACAGAAGAGCTTGCACCGCATATTCCGGCAGACAGAGTAGTGATCAGTGAATCAGGTATTTATAACCAAGCACAAGTTCGCCGTTTAGCCCCATTAGTTGATGGCTTCTTGGTTGGCAGCTCATTGATGGCAGAAGACGATCTGGACCTTGCCTGCAGAACTCTTACACTTGGTCACAACAAAGTATGTGGGTTAACCCGCATCGAAGATATGCTTGCCGTGGCTAAAGCTGGCGCAGTCTATGGCGGCCTGATCTTTGCTAAAAAATCACCGCGTGCCGTGACTGCACAGCAAGCACAGGGTTTAGTCGAGCAGCTCAAGCAAACTGGCATCAAGCTGAGCCTAGTTGGGGTATTTGTGAACGAAGCGGTCGATGTTATCGCTAAGCTGGCTATCGATTTAGGCCTATTTGCAGTGCAGTTACACGGTAAAGAAACCGAGCTTGAAATCGCTGAGTTAACAGCAATATTTGCCAAGCAGAACTGCCAAACACAAATTTGGAAAGCCATTGCGGTAAATACTGATGTTGAAGGTAATAACGGTGATGAGCTTGTAATTCCAGAAGGTATCGACCGCGTAGTATTTGATAGTAAATCAGACGGCCAATTTGGCGGTACCGGTCAATGCTTTGACTGGCAAAAGGTTCTTCCGAGTAAAGAGCTCGCGCTACTGGCTGGCGGTTTAAGCCCTGATAACGCAGTGCAAGCGGCAAACCAAGGATTTTATGGCTTAGATTTTAACTCTGGTCTTGAGCAAAGCCCTGGAATTAAAGATGCCAACAAAATTACTGAAACATTTGCGCGACTGCGCCAGTACTAATTAAATTGAAAATAAGTACCAAATAGATTCAAAGCAACAGCCTAAACAAGATTATGCCATTGGCTCAACCAGCCAGTGGCAACAAATTGAAAAGATAAAGGACAAGATTATGAGCAAGTTAAATCCCTACTTTGGGGAATACGGCGGTATGTACGTACCACAGATTTTAATGCCAGCCCTTAAGCAGTTAGAAACCGCCTTTATCGAAGCGCAAGAAGATGAGGCGTTTCAACAAGAGTTCACTGAATTATTGAAAAATTATGCGGGCCGCCCAACAGCGTTAACACTGACCCGTAACTTAAGCCCTAACCCGTTAGCCAAAATTTACCTAAAGCGTGAAGATCTACTGCATGGCGGTGCCCATAAAACCAACCAGGTTTTAGGTCAGGCGCTACTGGCTAAACGTATGGGTAAGAAAGAGATCATCGCCGAAACCGGCGCTGGCCAACATGGCGTTGCTACCGCCCTTGCCTGCGCCTTACTCGGTCTTAAGTGTAAAGTGTATATGGGCGCTAAAGATGTTGAGCGTCAGTCACCTAACGTATTTAGAATGAAGTTAATGGGCGCTGAAGTTATTCCTGTCACCTCTGGTTCTGCCACGTTGAAAGATGCTTGCAACGAGGCGATGCGTGACTGGTCTGGCAGCTATGACAAAGCCCACTATCTACTTGGCACAGCAGCGGGCCCACACCCATTCCCAACAATTGTACGTGAGTTCCAACGCATGATTGGCGAAGAAACCAAAGCGCAGATCCTTGAACGTGAAGGTCGTTTGCCTGATGCCGTTATCGCCTGTGTCGGCGGTGGCTCAAACGCGATTGGTATGTTTGCAGATTTTATCGACGAGAAAGAAGTGGCACTGATTGGTGTAGAGCCAGCAGGAAAAGGCATCGATACCCCAATGCACGGCGCGCCACTTAAGCACGGTAAAACCGGTATTTTCTTCGGTATGAAAGCGCCATTAATGCAAGACAGCGAAGGCCAAATTGAGGAGTCTTACTCTGTTTCTGCAGGACTTGATTTCCCATCGGTTGGCCCACAGCATGCGCACCTTGCAGCCACGGGGCGCGCTACGTATGAGTCTGCGACCGATGATGAAGCGCTTGAAGCCTTTCAGCTACTCGCTCGTTCAGAGGGCATTATTCCGGCACTGGAGTCTGCTCACGCGATTGCTTATGCGGTAAAACTGGCAAAAGAAGCCACCAAAGAAACCCTGCTTGTGGTTAACCTATCAGGTCGCGGCGATAAAGATATCTTCACCGTTGCGGACATTCTTGAGAAACAGGAAGTTGAAGAGAAAAAAGCTGAGCAACAAAAAGTTGAACAGCAAAGCTCAGAACAAAACCAAACAACTGCAGCACAAAACAGCTAGGAGAGTGGCAATGAGTCAACGTTATCAGGCAGCCTTTGCCGCCCTAAATGAAAAAAAACAAGGCGCATTTGTGCCATTCGTGACCTTAGGTGATCCGTCACCTGAGATATCACTAAAAATTATCGACACCCTAGTTAAAAATGGTGCCGATGCACTAGAACTTGGCTTTCCATTTTCTGATCCATTAGCCGACGGTCCGGTAATACAAGGAGCCAACCTACGCTCATTAGCGGCAGGCACTACGCCAACACAGTGCTTTGAGATGCTAAGCAGTATTCGAGCTAAATACCCTGAACTGCCGATTGGCCTGCTTCTATATGCCAACCTGGTCTTTGCCAACGGTGTCGACACCTTCTACGCAAAATGCCAAGCCGCGGGTGTAGATTCAGTATTGATTGCCGATGTGCCAGTTGAAGAAGCGACCCCGTTTATCGAGTCTGCAAAAGCTCACGGTATTGCACCAATTTTTATCGCGCCGCCCAATGCGGATAGTGACACTCTCAAGCTTGTGAGTGAAAAAGGCCAAGGCTATACCTACCTACTCTCGCGCGCAGGTGTCACTGGAACAGAATCCAAAGCCGGTATGCCAATTACCGATATCCTCAACCGTTTAAAAGAGTTTAATGGCGCGCCGCCTTTGCTAGGCTTTGGTATTGCCGAGCCGAGCCAGGTAAAAGCAGCTATTGATGCTGGCGCTGCGGGCGCAATTTCAGGCTCTGCCGTGGTGAAAATCATTGACGCGAATAAAGACAACGAGGCAGCGCTCCTTAGCGCCCTTGCTGAATTTACTCGCAATATGAAAGCCGCAACCGCTCGCTAATTTGCTATTACTACAAACAAAAAAATAGCGCCTTAATGGCGCTATTTTTATTAGTAGACTCTTTGCCTATAAGCTTAAATAAGCAACTCAAGCAACTCAAGCAACTCAAGCAACTCAAGCAACTCAAGCAATAAGCTTATTTTAGCATCTCGTTAAT
>NZ_JBRIMD010000036.1:0-31039 GCF_052977325.1 Shewanella sp. 0m-6 | reverse complement strand
TTTAAAAACACTCGGATTTTGCCATCTTATAAAGATCGGTCAACCGATCAATAAACTGCTAAATGATCGGCATTACCTATTCAGGAGCTTTTATTTCATAAGTGCTATCAACTGCTAGTCAGTAATAGCTAATTACCTATTAACGGCAACACCTCACGATAAGGTTCATAGTTTTGATAAATTTTTAAACGCTGCTTAAATTCAGCGGTTTTACTTTGATCAGAACTTAAATCTAGCGCTTTAATGGCTTTTTGTTGAGTAGAAATAGCAGCATCAAAATCACCTATCTCAGCATAGGCCGCAGCAAGATTATCCAAGTTGGTTGGATCTTGCTCATTTGACTCAAGTAACGCTAGCGACAGCTCCAGCGCTTTATCACCATTACGGTATTGCGACTCTGGACAGGTTGCTAAAATCCAAGCGACATTACCAAGAGATGCCATATCGCCCACGGCATTGAACTGCTCTACTGCTTTACCACAATTACGCTCAACCCCTTGACCGCCCGCGGCATAAATAAAACCAAGTCTGAAGTTAGCCCACTTATTACCTTTTTTGCTTAACTCGCTATACCACTGCTCTGCAGTCGATAAGTCTCGCTTAATTAAGCTACCTTCAAATGCCAAATCAGCCATGGTCTGCTGCGCTTTTACATGACCTAATGTCGCCGCGTCTGTGACCCACTTTATACCTAAGGCTTGATCTGCTGCGACATAGCGCCCAGATAGATACATAAGCCCAAGCAAATACTGGGCATCAGCGTCGCCTTGGGTCGCCTTTAATTGAATATGTGCTAAACGACTGGCCTCTTCTGAACCTTTAGGTTGCACAATAGAAAACGCACTCGCCCCATTGCTTAACGCTAAACAAAAGACCACTACTGTATTTAAAATCCAAGGTCTATAATTCATGAAGGGCTCCTACAACTCACCAAAGTAACGTTATATTGGGTACAGCTACTCGTAGTTTTATTCTAATTTCCCTCAAGTTAGCCTGAATTAATCTCAAATGTCGAGCCTAAAAAGCTCACACTCATTAATGAGAATCATTATTATTGATAAGGCTCAAGTTTTTGCATATAAATAAACCAAGCTGCAAAGCCCGTGCCTGCCTTGGTCGCGGTAGTTGTAACAAGATGTGATGCAAGCCTAATTGTTAACGCTACAATCAAGCTTAGTGGCGGTATCAGTTGACATATATCACTAATGTATCAAAATACCCTATATCTAAATGGTTATTCACCTAACATTGAGTCGAACTAAAGTAAGACATCTATCAAGGTTTTAATCACTTAATTGACGTAAGATGCTTAATTAGCATATTCTTACTTTTAATGTAAATCAGCCGAGGAACATAGGCATGGCTCTGATTGGAAAGCCAAAACCAGATCCGACTTTGGAATGGTTTTTATCACACTGTCACATTCATAAATATCCAGCCAAAAGTACTTTGATCCACGCTGGTGAAGATTCTGATACGCTTTATTACATCGTAAAAGGCTCTGTAGCCGTCTTGATTAAAGATGAAGAAGGTAAAGAGATGATTCTTTCTTACCTTAACCAGGGCGACTTTATCGGTGAGTTAGGTTTGTTTGAAGAACAAGCTGAACGTACTGCATGGGTTCGTGCTAAGCAAGCTTGTGAAATTGCAGAAATTTCTTATAAGAAGTTCAAGCAGTTAATCCAAGTTAACCCAGAAATCTTGATGAAGCTTTCATCTCAGATGGCTTACCGTCTGCATAGCACCAGCCAAAAAGTGGGCGACCTAGCCTTCCTAGATGTTGCTGGAAGAATTGCACAGACATTACTTCACCTTGCAAAGCAGCCAGATGCTATGACGCATCCAGATGGCATGCAAATTAAGATCACTCGTCAAGAGATCGGCCAAATCGTTGGTTGTTCTCGTGAGACTGTAGGCCGTATCTTAAAAATGCTTGAAGAACAAAACCTTATCCAAGCACATGGTAAAACTATTGTGGTTTACGGAACACGATAAGCCAGTATTAAGCTCGGTTTAAGACAGCTTCTATAAAGTGGCCTGAGATTATCTCAGGCCATTTTTTTATTAGGAGTTCAGCTTGAAATTAGCATTTTATTTATGCCTTTTGGCTGCGATACTACACCTACCTATAGCGGTCGCTAATCAAAAAATTGAAGTTCAACACTATGAGGCGCAAGCTTTAGTTAATAGTGGTCAAATCCTGTCTCTTGATGTCACCCTCTCCAGTATTCAAGCCATGTGTAATGGCAGGCTTATTGATGCTCATTTATACCAACATCTAGGCAACTGGCGTTACGAGATCCAAATTCGCACAGAAAAAGGTCAGCTGGTAGAGTTACTCTTAGACGCCAGCAACGGCCAACTCGCTCAACCGGTACGACTACCTGCCAGTTGTAGCGCTGAAAAGCTGTAATATGGCGTAAAAATCAAATCTAATTGCACTGATGTGACACTTTTTGAGTTAACATGAATTAACTCTGTAAACCGCCTGTCACTTAAGATCGCACCATTGAGAGCACTCTATGAAATTACTTCTTGTTGAAGACAATACCTTATTAGTCGAAGAGCTTGTTAAGCAGCTTAAACAAGCCGGTTATGTTACAGATACGACAGACAAGGTCAGTGAAGCTGATTACCTCATCAAAGAAACAAATTATGACTGTGTCATCCTAGATATTGGGTTACCCGATGGCAACGGCTTGGAGCTACTAGAAACCTGGCGTGAGCAAGGAATTCATACCCCAGTCATCATGCTAACGGCTCGCAGCCAGTGGCACGAGAAAGTAGAGGGCTTTAATTCTGGTGCCGACGATTACCTAGGCAAGCCCTTTCATACTCAAGAGCTGCTAGTACGTATTCAAGCACTGATCCAACGTGCTCATGGCAAAGCCAATACGCCAAATAAGCAGTTAACCTATGCAGGTGTGACACTCGATGAAGGCCAGCAGTCTGTGACTGTGGGCGAGCAAACATTTGAGCTGACAGCCATGGAATTTAGGTTATTAAAAATCTTCCTAATGTCGCCGAAAAAACTGTTATCAAAGGCCCAGCTTACCGACAAGCTTTACCAGTTTGATGATGAGAAAGAGAGTAATGTCGTTGAAGTATACGTCACTCATCTACGTAAAAAGCTTGGCAAAACAGCCATTGAGACTCGTCGCGGACAAGGGTATATATTTCACGGCCTCGTTCAATGATCTCAATTCGCACTAAGCTAAGTCTGTGGTTAACAGGCTTAGTGGTGATATCTACCGTTGTCGGCATTATCTTTTTCGAGTCCATGCTGCGCCAAGCTTTTCACGACTCTATCATTGCCAGATTGCAAGAGGACTTACAGCAAGTCTTACTCGCTACCCACCTTGAAGATAGCTCATTTAGCATCGACGAAAATCAGCTATCTAGCTTCTATCGCCCTGTTTATTCCGGCCGTTACTATCAACTGGATCTGCCAGAGCAAGAACTGAGATCACGTTCTTTATGGGATCAGCGACTCGAAGTGGTGGATCTTGAAAAAGGAGAAACCCGTGCCTGGCAGACTAAAGGACCGCAAAATCACGATATCCAGCTACTCTCTATCGGTCTAAAATCTGATACATCAGGTCTTAGCGCCACACTTACGGTGGCTCAGGACTTAAGTATCGGTCGCAAGATTTTTTCTGAAGTCTACGGCACAAAACTTATCGTCAACCTGGCCATGTTGCTAGCAATGATCACCGGTATTTTCCTGGTGCTACGACAGTCATTCAAACCCGTAAATCAGATGAAAGACACCTTAGCCAAATTACGCGAAGGCGAGATTTCCTCATTCGATCTCAACTCTATTCCACTTGAGCTGCAGCCGTTAGCCAAAAACTATAATGAGCTGCTTGCCTATTCTAGTAAGCAGATCGAACGTAGCCGCAATAATTTGGGTAATCTTAGTCACGGTTTAAAAACTCCCTTAGCGGTTATGCAGCAACAGGTTGAGGCTCTTTATTTAAAAGACCCTGACGCGGCTGAAGCCATGCAAAAACAGCTCGATTTAGTCCATAAGATGATTGAGCGTAAGCTTGCGGCGGCGCGGATCACTGGCGACATGCTTCCGGCGGCGCAGATGCAACTACCAAAAGATATTGAAGATTTGGCTCAAACCCTTAATAAGGTTCACCGCACTAAGTCTATTCACTGCCGCTTTGACATTCCCAGCGCGATTACCCGATTACCTATGCATCGTGAAGATGGTATGGAGCTTTTAGGCAATCTACTGGATAACGCTTATAAATGGGCAAGTTCAGAGATCAGAGTCTGTATTAGCTATCAAGATCAGCAGCTTAAATTGACGATTGAAGATGATGGGCCAGGGGTGAAAACAGAAGAGCTAGCGCAACTGACCCACAGGGGCAAACGTCTCGATGAGGCAACGATGGGCCACGGCTTAGGCTTGTCGATTGTTAAAGATATCGCTGAGCAATACAAGATTGAACTCAAGTTTGAACACAGTAAAAGCTTATCCGGGCTGAAAGTCACCTTGCTCTTCTAATACCAATTTGACTGCCTACTTCTACGTTGAACAACTTCACAAGGGAGCAACCATTCTTTCAGTTATTCGCCTTGAATTAGTTTGCCAAAAAACGTTCTGAGTAGATCAACTTCTATACTGATTGGTATAAAGCTTAATTAAAATTCAAGGTACTAAAACCATAAAAAAACCGGACTCGCGTCCGGTTTTTTATGCAGCATGTTAAAGACTTAATTTAGGCTGGCGCGTTGAGCTAACCATTTGCATTAGGTTTTACACTTAGCAACTAACACTTAGCCATTAACAACTAGTGATTAACGCCTAGCCATTAACATTAGTGCTTTCAAAAATCTTGTCCGCAGAAGCTGCTACAAAGCCTGTGTAAAGCTCCCCGTCGGCTTTGGGATAACGTAAAGCAAACTCATAAAAACAGCTAGGAATGTCAATCACTGCGTCAGAGAAGCTAACAGGGATCCTATCTGCCATCGTCGATGACTGCTCCAGTAATACCTCTGGACTGCCCTTTACTTCACCACCCGATGCATTCAATACAAAGCCTGCGGCTTTTAAAGCATCGTTAACTTCAAATATGGTTTCATAGCCTGGTAGATAATTAATCGATACCGTGAAATGGTTAGCACGATAACCAAATGCAGCAACCCAGGCAGCGTATTCACTCTCAGCTAATAGCGCTTCATAAGTCTTAGTATCAAGCTGCCAGTGACGGCCTGAGTACAAGAAGTTGTCGGCTGTGGTTGCATCCTTATCGATCTGCTCAATTAAGCCATTAACCGTCGCTTGCAGTTCATCGCTAAACTCTTCAACTAACAATTCAGAAATAAATACTTTTGGCTGTGTACTGTCAGGATGTTCAAAATGCTTAGCGTTGAGCTTCTTGGCTTCAAATTTGTAATCGCCACAAGCTACATAGCCGATAGACTCGAAATGTGCAGACAATACTTCAAGATTAACCTTGGCAATATTAAAAGTACGCAGCGCAATATGATCGTTAATTATCGCCCCGCCTTTAGACAATAGCTGATGAACTTTCGCTGCCGAGGGCGTCATGTCGATATAGTCTTGCCAAAGCGCTTCAAATAGTGTGTTTACATTCGTGTGCATTATTAGCTCCTTACGCCTGCGTGTTGACCTGTTTATTTAGTTAGTTGGTTTAGATCACGCGGCGGTACACATTTTAGGGATGGTGCTTACTTGTTGTCATATCTGTTTTGTCATATCAACTCTCTTAGCAAGAGGCCTGATATAAACAAAGGGGAAGCGCCCCGAGCGCTTCCCCTTTGAATTTGCGACTTGAGTTTAAAGACTCAAACCTGGACTCAATGTTGCGGGCAGACTGACCGCATCGGCCTCAACTGACGCTACTGGGTAGGCACAATAATCTGCGGCATAGAACGCACTCGCTCTGTGGTTACCCGATGCACCAACACCACCAAATGGTGCCGCGCCCGAAGCGCCGGTGATCTGCTTATTCCAGTTAACAATACCAGCACGAATACGTGCAAGGAAGTAGTCATAATCTTCACGGCTATCAGCTAAAATGCCAGCCGAAAGACCATAGCGAGTCGCGTTAGCGAGCTTGATAGCTTCATCAAAATCGCTATAACGTACGACTTGCAATAGTGGGCCAAAATACTCTTCATCTGGCAGCTCAATCACATCGGTGACATCAATCAAACCAGGAGAAACAAGGCCTGTCCCCGATTCGATATGAGTCAACTCAACCAGAGAGTTACCACCTAAGTTAATCAAGTTACGCTGTGCGCTGACCATGCCTTTTGCAGCAGTCTCAGAAATCATCGACCCCATGAACGGCTGTGGCTGTGCGTTCCATGGCCCTACTTTGATCTGCTTTATCGCCGCAACAAGTTGCTCAAGCAATTCGTCACCTGCCGCACCTTTTTCAACATAAAGACGACGTGCACAGGTACAACGTTGGCCTGCTGAGATATAGGCAGACTGAATGATGTCGTGAACAGCGGCTTTAGTGTCGGCGACATCTTTGATGATAAGCGGGTTATTACCGCCCATCTCTAGTGCTAAGATCTTGCCAGGATCGCCAGCATACTGCTGATGCAAGATATGGCCAGTGCGCGAGCTACCGGTAAAGAACAGACCATCAATTTGTGGATGAGCTGCGAGCGCCTTGCCGGTTTCGACTTCGCCTTGAACGAGGTTAATCACACCCGCTGGCAAACCGGCTTTTTCCCATAGCTTAAGCATCAGCTCAGCGACTTTTGGCGTCAGTTCTGATGGCTTAAACACCACGGTATTACCCGCAAGCAGCGCAGGTACTATGTGACCATTTGGTAGATGGCCAGGGAAGTTATAGGGCCCAAATACCGCAACTACACCATGTGGCTTATGGCGTAATACCGCACGGCCTGCAGGTGTATCGTTTTCAGATGTACCAGTACGCTTATGGTAAGCAGCAACAGAAAGGCCGATCTTGCCGATCATTGCGCCTGCTTCTGTCGCAGTTTCCCACTGTGGCTTACCGGTTTCTTGTGCAATCACTTCAGCCATTTCGGCTTTGTGAGCTTCAAGTTGATCGCGATAAGCTTCAACAATGGCTAGGCGTGCATCAAAGCCAAGCATAAACCAGTCAAATTGCACGTTACGTGCGGCATCAACAGCTTGAGATACCTGCTCTGGTGTGGCAGTTTTACTATTCCAAATTACTTCTTGGTTGGCAGGATTAATAGATGTCACTTCGTGACCTAAACCTGCAACCCACTTACCTTCAATAAATTGTGTCATTTTCTATTCCTACATTGGCAATACACGGATCTGCTCACCATCTGCAACCATAAGGGCTGCTGCAGTTTGTGCATCTAAGATCACGTCATCGCTGTCTTCGACTACAACTAAATTAGCAGCTGTAGCCCGATAATCGGCTAATTGGGTATTTGAAACGATATAGCTTGCAGCACCGACTGGCGTGTCACCTATGGTAATGGTTAGTAAACGACTTTCACGTACCGAGCGAATATCATTTATATGGCATTCAACTGTCGGGCCACCATCAAAAATATCAACATAACCACGGCACCTAAAACCTTCCGCTTGCAGCAGGTTAAGTGCTGGACGAGTATTGGCATGAACTTCACCAATGACCTTTTGCGCTTCTTTTGGCAATAAACATACGTAAACCGCATTCTTAGGCATCATTTCTGCCATAAATGCTTTTTGGCTTAAGCCTGAAAGATAGTCGGCCTGCACAAAATCGATCCCTAAGAAGTGCTCTTGCAGCCAGCCATAAAAAGGTGAGTTACCATCTTCGTCACTCTCACCACGCATCTCTGCAATAACCGTTTCACCAAAGCGCTCAGCGTGCTGAGCAAGAAACAGAAAGCGACTTCTTGAAAGCATGCGGCCGTTATTATTTTTACGGTAGCTTCCACGTAGGAAAAGTGTACAAAGCTCGGCTGCGCCAGTGTAATCGTGGCAAAGGGTTAAGGTTTCGACCTCATTACGTACATCGATTTGCTCAGAGTGGTAAACCTCTGTCCCTAATCGATAATGGTAAAAAGCATCGACCATACCTACCGCAGCCTCAATACCACAAGTACCCACAACCTCACCGGTTTCAGTATCTTCTAGTACCATCAAGTAACCTTCATCGAAAGGTTTATCGATCTGCTTAGTAAATGATTCTTCTACTCGAGCAATTTTTCTGCGGAGTAGTGCTTCATTTACCGGTAGAGATGTGAATCCATGCCCTGACTCTTCAGCTATTTGATATAGCGCTTTAAAGTCAGTCGATCGGATTGGACGTATAACTAGCATCTAGGAGTCTCCTCGCTATCACTTGTCGTATCTGTCAGCCTTATCAATATTTGACAAGCACAGCTCAAGAAACGTTCAAGTTATCCTAAAGACAAAAAAGGAGCGTTATCATTGATAACACTCCGTATGCCTTTTAGGCTTCGACAACTTTAGCTACAGCACGTTCAAAACGCGCTAGACCTTCCGCAATATCGGCTTCTGGGATCACTAAAGAAGGCGTAAAGCGAACAACATTTGCACCAGCAACTAGGCTCATAACGCCTTCGTTAATAGCGGCAACTAAGAATTCTTTAGCGCGCCCTTGGTACTTATTGTTAACCACCGCACCAATCAATAGACCTTGGCCACGGATTTCAGAGAATACATCGTACTTGTCGTTAATCTTCTTCAAGCCATCGCGTAATAGTTGTTCACGGTGTTTTACGCCGTTCAGTACTTCTGGAGTATTAACCACATCCATCACTGCATTGCCCACTGCACAAGCTAGCGGGTTACCGCCATAGGTAGAACCGTGAGTACCAATCTTAAGGTGATCAGCGATCTCTTTAGTCGTTAGCATGGCTGCAATTGGGAAACCACCACCAAGCGCTTTTGCTGTTGTCAGCACATCAGGTACTACATCGCCACGCATATAAGCATATAACTCACCTAGACGACCCACACCTGTTTGAACTTCGTCAAAAACTAACAATGCATTATGCTTATCACAAAGTGCACGAACCGCTTTTAAAAATTCAGGATCAGCATCAATAATGCCGCCTTCACCCTGCAATGGCTCCATCATTACTGCACACGTTTTATCTGAAAATACCGCTTCTAATGCTTCAATATCATTAAATGGTACATGAGTAATGCTCTGTGGCTTAGGACCAAAACCGTCCGAGTAAGCCGCTTGACCACCAACACTCACAGTGAAGAAAGTACGACCGTGGAAGGCTTTATCAAATGCGATAATTTGGTCTTTTTCAGCGCCAAACTTATCCATTGCATAACGACGAACGAGCTTAAGTGCAGCTTCGTTTGCTTCAGCGCCCGAGTTAGCAAAATAAACACGATCGGCGAATGTTGCTTCAACTAGCTTAGTCGCCAGCTCTAGTGCAGGCTCGTTAGTCATTACGTTAGATAGATGCCAAAGCTTCTCGCTTTGAGTCTTTAGCGCGCCAACCAAAGCTGGATGACAATGACCTAAACAGTTAACCGCAATACCACCAGCAAAGTCGATGTACTCTTTACCTTCTTGATCCCAAACTCGGCTACCTTCGCCACGAACTGGAATAACCGCTGAAGGCGCATAGTTAGGCACCATAACTTCATCAAATTGGGCACGTGTAAGATTCATAGTTACGCTCATTCCTTCTCATCCTTTGTCATTATCGACCTTATTAGCTGGTCGTATTCCGCTCAATGTCTTTATCTTTTGTTGGTGACATGGCGATTGTTTGTTTAGCTAGAAGGACATTATTAGCGAAAATGTGATCAAAATACCAGTTTTTAACAATCATCAAGAGGAGGAAGAGCGTAAACACTGCATAAAGATTTGAGTTTTAGAATTAACAAAGCAGATATAGCGGGGCTTTAAGCATAAATAGTCATAAAAAAGTTATCTAGCACCTAATTCCATTAGTTATTCACAGTTAATGAATAACTAATGGCCGCATTCAGTTCTAATTAGTTAAGATTTATATAGATAATCACTGATAAAACACCCGTTTAAATCGATAAATTACAGGCCTTACAAGTCAACCAATATTGTATACCATTTATAGCGACTCAAACCGGGTCATGTTGCGTCTGCTCAATATTGCATAAAGTGCACATAAAAGGCTCAAAAAGCTAAATAACAAGCATTGCCACTAGTTTAAAATTCAACCAGACCTGCTGTAACAATAATCGATTTCAAACAAGTTTTTTACACAAAGTGGAAAGGTTAATCTATTAACTCGGCTAAAAGCGAATAGAAAGCGAACCTCAAAACAGGTTTATTCACTCGATTTAATTAAGGCATGGCACAATGGCCAGCTTAAAACAGGGTAAGCTTACGGAAGTTTTGCGCGTCCAAACGGATCTGTTCTTGCTGCGAGAGCTGGTAATAATCAAACATTAATCGGCATTCTGCAGCGCTAATATTGTCTACTTCTTTTAGTAGATAGACTTTGGCGTAGCAATTAGCGCGTTCTATTAACGCCGAGTCTTCATCAAGTTCTGCGTATTTAAGGCTTGTATCGATCGACTTAAAGGTTTTGGTCAAGCGGCTCTCATCAAACTTAAGTAAGCTAAGGAGTTGCCAATTAAGCGTCCGACCATGACTTAAGACTTGCTGGTACACATCACTTGCAGGAAACTCTGTTGCCATCACCGCATCATAGAGCTCTTTATCTCGGCTTGCGCTCGCCTCTCTAAGCCACGTCCCCCACATGTCATCAAATGTCTTTGCACATTGATTAATCACACAAGTGGCACCCAGTTGGCTCATTAAGCTACAACTATAAATAAAGGCTGGGGCTTTTTGGTGTATGGCAGCTAAAGCTTGGGCAGCAATAGCGGCTACGATACTGTAACGCCAAAATTTTCGAGTCAACCACAGCATCTGCGGTTGCCCTGTAGGCATTAAATTTCTAAGGCAAAAATAAGGTACTAATGCCTGGAGGTTTTCAATCCCAATATAGTTAAGCACCAACTTAACATCGGTTACCTGCACATCAGAAGACTTAGGCCTACGGTGCCTAAAGGTGGAACTGTTAACCATATTCACTAAGTCACGCTCAAGCCAAGGTAGAGCGGTGACCAATGGTCGAATACGCGCTAAGTCAACCTGATCTGAATAGAGCAACTCTAGCAAGATGATCTGTTTATCATCTAGCTTTGACTGCTTAAGTACCTGCTCCGGTGACGAGAGTTGATGCTCAATGCTGTTATTCACACTGCTTAGCAATTGCGTAGAGACAGCCTCAAAGATGGCCTTGGCTTGATTCTGCTTAGCTAACCTTTCACGGATGGCCTCACGTTCAATCTCTAGTTTATTGGCATCATCTTCTAGATCGGCATTAGGCTCATCGTCCATGCTAATAGACTTACCCCGACCGACGATCAACTGCTTTAGTAGTCGATGTTCTATCTCTATGATTTGTGCAGGCTTAACCCCACCTGCGACCGAAATTGCCACTGATAAACATGCTCCCTATAACTATTGCTACCAGTCTACCCATTAAACATAAGTTTTGCTAAAGCTGACGGATAAAAAATACAGAACCCACCTTCTGGACGAATTAATCAAAGCAAAAAGGCTCCCTATGGGAGCCTTTAGCTTAAGCACTAAATTCAAAGCTATTTTTTAAGTTCTTGCTCAAATAGCTTGTGGATACGGCGGTATTCATCCAACCAACTCGATGGCTGACGGAAGCCATGTGGCTCCACCGGATAAATCGCCGTTTCAAACATCGGCTTTTCAAGCTCAATCAAACGCTGCACTAGACGCACGCTATCTTGAAAAAACACGTTGTCATCCAATACGCCACTCATAATAAGCAATGGTTTTTGTAATCCCTGTGCATGTTCAATTGGCGAGCTACGCTCATAAGCGATAGGATCGACATCTGGCGTATTTAAAATGTTTGATGTGTATGGCGCGTTATAATGTGCCCAGTCGGTCACAGGGCGCAGAGCAGCTCCCGCTTGGAATAACTCAGGCTCATTAAATAACGCCATAAATGTTAAGAAACCACCGTAAGAACCACCATAAGTGCCAACCTTACCCGCATCAACATTGACGTTAGCCGCCATCCAGTTAACACCATCTTTAAGATCTTCAACTTCTGGCGTGCCCATTTGACGGTAAACCGCCGTGCGCCAATCACGTCCATATCCTTTAGAACCACGGTAATCCATGTCCATCACCACGTAGCCTTGTTGAGCGAGTAAGTTATGGAACATGAACTCTCTAAAGTAACCAGAGAAACCATAGTGAGCATTTTGCAGGTAACCAGCACCGTGGTTAAAGATCACCGCAGGATACTTGTCTGCATTGTCTTGACTGTAACCCTGAGGTAGGTAAACCCGCGCGTAAACATCACCAGCACCGTGGGTCGATGGCACTGCAACGACTTCTGGCGCCTGCCATGCGTAATTTTTAAAATCATCGCTGGTGTAATCGGTTAACTGTTTAAGCTCGCCACCAATAGGCTGCACAAATAGCTCAGCAGGCTTAATACGCGTCGATGCGTTTAGTAGCAGTGCAGTGCCATCTGGGCTTAGAGTGTAATCAAGCTGGCCTTGCCACTCGGTTAACTGCTCATCTTTACCTGTGGCTATTTCAACACGGTAAACGTTATCGATACCAGGATGGGTCTTATTTGCCTTGTAGTAGATAAACTGCGCTTTAGGGCCTAAGGTGATATCACTAACAACAAATTGACCTTGAGTTAACGCTTTGGCTTTTTTACCTTGCTGCTTAAGGTAAATATGTGAAAAACCAGTCTCTTCGGATAGGTAATACAGGTTATCGCTATTTGGTAACCAGCCATACTGATTAAAATTGTAGTTAACCCAGGCATCATCGTGCAGGCGGTGCTGGGTCGTTAAGCTAGCTTTATCTAGATTTACTGTTGCTATCCAGCGGTCTTTATTGTCGACAGCTTCAAGCATCACAGCCACGTTACCGCCTGATTCAGACCACTGAATAGCGCTTTGTGCCCAGCCCCAATCTTGCATCAGTTGCAAGTTACGTGGTGATTTCTCACTCTTGTAGCTCTCACCTTTGGCTTTAGCATTCTCAGCTTTTACCGCAGCAAGTACATCCTCGTCATAGCCTGTTAGACCTTCGATGCTTATGTCTTTCTTAGCGTGAGTATCAAGATCTAACAGTACTAGTCGCTCACCTGGATTGTTATCTTCAGCAACGCGCGCACGTGCAGGCACTGCATCAACATAACCGTCTTTACCTAGGTAATTGGGCATAATGTCATGCTCACCACGCCAGCTATAATCTTTATCTTTTAGCGCAACAATCACATAGCGTCCATCGGGTGACAGGCTTAAATTGGTCACGACCTCTTTATCGCCTAAATACCAAGTCTTTGCCGACATCGTCGGATCGGCTTTAGCAAGCTCAGCCTTATAGTCTTGTTTCGCTGTAGCGTTATCTTGCTGCATCGCTACATACTGGATAAGTCTGTGTTGTTGCTTAGCAATATAGCTTGATGGTTGTTGTACGCCTTTAGGTTCGACCGCCATCTTGATATTGGCAATCTCTTCAACCAAACCTGAATTTTGGTGAATTTTGAAAATGTTATCACCCTGCCAATAAGCAATATCGCCATTATTTAAAAAGCGCACACCATCAATAGCGGTGTTTTGACGAGTAAGTTGAGCCACCTTGCCGCTGTTTAGATCTTTAACGAACAAGTTGCCTTGGTAGATATAGGCTTTACGCGTCTTGTCATTATTGAGCACGCCACGGCGTTGATCGGCGCTATGCAGCTGATTTAACGCTAATTCGCTTGCCACCGTGCCATTGATGCCTTGCTGATAATAGGTTTTAGTCGGGGCGCCGTGGGCTTGTCTGGCAAAGTAGATAGACTGACCGTCATCACTCCAATAAGCACCTTTAGCAAATAGCCCCATCCAATCAGGATTAGCCATGATTTGGTTTAAGGTCAATGCCTGATCGACTTGAGGAGGCGCCGATAAGGCAACTTGAGTTGTTTGACTTGTACTTTGAGCCGCGACTTGAGCTTGCTCAGGAGAAACCGTGGTTGCACTACAACCTGCTAATACTGCCAGTGAAAGTGCACTAAAGCCGACATGACGAATGACGCTTTTCATATCCATCCCTATTATTATTGGTATTTTTGCCGACTTTTATACCACACTTTCGCAACGGACTTGTCTGAAAAAATAGTTAAATTTGTAACAGTTAGTGGTCGTATAGGGGATATCGATAACGTCTAAGCAAAGAGACAAGCAGTAAGAACTAGAAAGATGCTGAGTGAAAATTAGGCGCATACACTTTATGGTGACCAGCCTATACTTAAAGCAGACAGCTAAAGTATTTAAGAGGCTTTATCAACCCGTTGAGTTAACTTATTTTGATGAAGTTCGATAACAGCTCATGACCTTGCTGCGTCAAAATTGACTCTGGATGGAACTGCACCCCATAGATCTTCTTCGTAGGCTGGCTCATCGCCATGATCTCGCGGCCATGAACAGGATCATCAAACCACGCGTCCATAACAAAGCCATCGGGAATAGCGTCTACCAGTAAGGAATGGTAGCGAGTCACGGTAAGTGGATTATTCAAGCCACTAAATAAGCCGCTATCGGTATGAGCTATGGCACTGGTTTTACCGTGCATCACTCGCTTAGCCCTGATGACATTAGCACCAAAAACTTGCGCTATCGCTTGATGCCCTAAACAAACCCCAAGAATAGGTAACTGGCCAGCAAAATGCTCAATGATCGACAGCGATAATCCCGCCTCGTTCGGCGTACATGGTCCTGGAGAAATCACAATATGGCTGGGCGCTAAAGACTCGATCTCATCAATCGTGATTTCATCATTACGCTTAACTAAGATCTCTTGCCCAAGCTGCTGGAAATACTGCACCAAATTAAAAGTAAATGAGTCGTAATTGTCGATCATTAAGATCATAAAAGATCCAAGAACCTATATTGCTGGTTTTATTGCCTTAAGCCAAAGCCGTTAAGCCGCTCTAGAGTCACAATAAAACAAAATGTGGATGATTTGGGCGCAGATGCTACCACAGAGCGAGTGCGTTATCATCTACACAATATAGCCTGCAAACTAACAATAATGTAGATACAAAAAAGCCAGTCTATAGACTGGCTTTTTAAAACACTGGAAACTTACTTTACCAAGGTTAAATGACCGCGTCGTTTTGGCTCTTTAGCCTCTACAGTTTCGGTCTCTGGCTCGCTCGTTTCAACAACAGGTTCTTTCACGACAGAAAGGCCGGTGTCTTCCATATCATCATCTAATTGATACGCTTCTTCGATTTCGAAGACCGTACCGGCACCATTTTCACGGGCATAGATAGCGACAATAGAAGCCATAGGCAATAGTACTTGCTGAGGAACACCGCCAAAACGCGCACTGAACTCAATAAACTCATTCGTGATCTGTAGGCCACCTACAGCACTGTCGGTAATATTAAGTACAATTTGACCATCTTTAACATATTGCTGTGGTACTTGCGTGCCTGGCACGTAAGCATCAACAACAACATGGGGCGTTAACTGGTTATCCATCAACCAATCATAATAAGCCCGCAGCAAGTATGGACGATTCGGGGTTAGCTCTTTCATTAGATACCCATGCGCATTTCGCGCTCAGTCTCAGTCAAAGAAGCTTTGAATGATTCACGATCAAATAAACGTGTCATGTAAGCTTTGATATCTTTAGCAGTACGGCTATCAAGTTCGATACCTAGTACTGGAAGACGCCACAATAGTGGGCCAAGATAGCAATCAGCTAGACCAAACTCTTCGCTCATGAAGTAAGGCACTTCACCAAAGATAGGTGCAATAGCCGTTAGGCCTTCTTGTAGCTCTTTGCGCGCAGCATCAGCACGGTCACCCTTTCTGATACGTTCTACAAGTGCATACCAATCTTCTTCGATGCGGTGCATCCAAAGGCGAGTTTGACCACGTGAAACCGGATAAACAGGCATTAATGGAGGATGAGGAAAACGCTCATCTAGGTATTCCATAATGATACGAGAGTTATAAAGCACTAGCTCTCTGTCTACCAAAGTTGGCACTGTGTTGTACGGGTTAAGCTCGATCAAGTCTTCAGGGATCTCATTAGGATCTACCTGTAGAACATCAACGGTTACACCTTTTTCAGCTAGTACGATACGTACCTGATGACTATAAAGGTCGTCTGCACCTGAATACAGGGTCATGATTGAGCGTTTGTTGGCAGCAACAGCCATTGATACCCTCCGGGATTCACAAATAAAAAGCAAAAAATGCAAACGCAAACGAGGAGCAAGGCTCCCCGTTTACAATTTGCGGATAATACATTCTAACCTTTATTTGGGGTTAGTGTACATCTTTCCAGTACTCTTTCTTTAAGAGGTAGGCCACAATAAAGAATATGAACAGGAAGCCCATCACCCACCAACCTAGTCTTTCACGCTCTAGTTTGACTGGGTCACCGGAGTAAACCAAATAGCCTGTGATATCACGAACCACTTGATCGTACTCTTCAGCTGTTAAGGCACCACCGGTAGCAACTAGTGTTCCATCTTCTTGTTTAACCGGAAGACCTTGAAGGTCTTCAAGTACGTGTGGCATACCAACTAGTGGGAAAATAGTATTATTGACACCAAATGGACGGCTTTCATCTTTATAAAAACCATGTAGGTATGAATAAATCCAATCTTCACCACGTACTCGGGCAACCAAAGTTAAGTCTGGTGGTGAAGCACCGAACCACTTAGATGCATCAGCATCAGGGATGGCGTTCTCCATCAACTCACCAATCTTGGCACCTTCAGGCAGGTATTGAGCACGCATCTCATCGATTGGAACACCTAGATCTGTCGCTACACGATCATAACGCTGATACTGAGTGCTATGACAACCTGCGCAATTCTCTTGGAATAGAGCCAGTCCACGTTGCAACGACGCTTGGTCATTTAAGTCGATGTTAGCTTTCTCTAGAGGTGCTCCGCCACCGGCAGCAACTGCCAATGTCGGGACCAATGCAACTAATGCGATTAATAATTTTTTCATTAGTGTGTCAACCTCTCTGGTACAGGCTTAGTCTTTTCATTCTTACTGTAAATCCAAAGTAGTAAGAAGAAGCCAAAGTAAGTCACAGTAAAGATACGCGCCGCAATCGTCAGGGCTGGAGTAGCAGGAACTGCACCTAAGTAACCCAATACTACGAACGAAACAGCAAACTGACTGATGTTCAGCTTGTGAGCCATGCTACGGTAGCGAATAGACTTAACACTACAACGGTCTAACCATGGCAAGATGAACAGTACCGCAATGGCTAAGCCCATGCCGATAACACCCATTAACTTGTCAGGGATTGCACGCAAGATTGCGTAGAACGGTGTGAAATACCAAACCGGTGCAATATGCTCAGGCGTCTTCATTGGATTTGCCGCTTCAAAGTTCGGCTTCTCAAGGAAGTAACCGCCACCTTCAGGCATAAAGAACAATACATAACAGAAGACGATTAGGAAGCCAGCGACGCCCATGATGTCTTTAACTGTGTAGTACGGGTGGAATGGAATACCATCTTTTGGCCAGCCATTCTCATCTTTGTTCTTCTTAATCTCAATACCGTCTGGGTTGTTAGAACCCACTTCATGCAGTGCAATAAGGTGTAAAAACACCAATACAACAAGCACGAGCGGCAATGCAATAACGTGCAATGCGAAGAAACGGTTAAGGGTTGCGCCAGAGACAACAAAGTCACCACGGATCCACAATGTTAGGTCATCACCAATAACAGGGATTGCACCAAACAATGAGATAATTACCTGTGCTCCCCAGTAAGACATTTGTCCCCAAGGAAGTAAGTAACCCATAAAGGCTTCTGCCATCAACACAAGGAAGATAAGCATACCGAATAGCCACAGTAGCTCTCTAGGCTTCTGGTATGAACCGTAGATAAGGCCACGGAACATATGAAGATAGATAACCACAAAGAAAGCTGAAGCACCGGTGGAGTGCATATATCTCAGCAACCAACCGTACTCAACATCACGCATGATGTATTCAATCGAGGCAAACGCACCTTCAGCAGTTGGTACGTAGTTCATTGTTAACCAGATACCAGTTAGTAACTGGTTAACTAGTACTAACATGGCTAGTGAGCCAAAAAAGTACCAGAAGTTAAAGTTGGTTGGTGTCGCATATTGACCAACATGACGGTTATACGTCGCGGTCATAGGAATGCGTTCATCAATCCAGTTGATAAGATTCTTAACCATTACGCAGCTCCTGTATCAACACCGATAATCACGGTGCTATCATCAATATATTGATGTGGAGGGATAACTAGGTTCAATGGCGCTGGTACACCTTGGAATACACGACCAGCCATATCAAACTTAGAACCGTGACAAGGACAGAAGAAGCCAGAGGCTACGCCTTCAACTTGTTCACCAAACGTGTCAGGTAGGTAAGTTGGAGAACAACCAAGATGAGTACATAGGCCAACGGCTATGAAATACTCGGCCTTAATTGAACGCTCAGGGTTCTGCGCATATGCAGGCTGCTGTGGTTCAACAGAGTCTGGATCGCGAAGCTGAGCATCGATTGCTGGTAGACCATCTAAGATCTCCTGCGTACGACGAACAACCCAAACAGGCTTACCGCGCCACTCAACTCGAATAAGTTGACCTGGCTCTACTTTACTTATGTTTACTTCTACCGGCGCACCTGCTGCTTTCGCTTTGGCACTCGGATTCCATGACTTTATAAACGGAACCGCTACAGCAGCGGCACCAGCACCACCGACTACGGCGGTGGCTGCGGTCAGAAATCTGCGGCGTCCGGTATTGACTGGCGCATTGCTCATCCACTTGTCTCCAGAGAGTGTTGGAATTTTTGTTTTATCTATCTTCTTCAAAGCTGATTTAAACCGAAATTCAAATCTAAACTTGAGGCGGGGCTCATTATAGCCAAAAATTAGAAGCAGATCATAGTTAAAACACTCAACTTAGTTAACTATGTTGCTTTTCGTGCTACTTCTGCATAAAAAGCACGCATCAGCACCAACAAAAATGCTCATTTCTTGTAGCAGAACATTCAAAAACATTTCATTCATTGTCTACTAAATTAGTAACTTAAGTCATATTAATGAATTTTTGCAGACTATAAGATGATAGTTGACTGAATAGGTAGGAATTAGCGTTAGCTGCTAAAGTAGATTAAATTTGCATAAAAAAAGGCCTAACTTGCGTTAGGCCTTTTTATACATCTTTAGGAAAATTATTTTCCAGATGCACTATTCATGTATCTAAAGAACTCACTATCAGGTTCTAGCACCATGACGTCATTGTTACCAGAGAAACTTGCTCTGTAAGCATCTAAGCTTCGCATAAAGCTAAAGAACTCAGGATCTTTAGTATATGCATCTGCATAAATCTTAGCCGCCTCAGCATCACCTTCACCGCGAATAGTCAAAGCTTTACGCTCAGCTTCTGCAGTTTGAATCGTCACACTGGCATCAGTCTTAGCACGGATAATTTCCGCTTGCTCTTGACCTTGAGCGCGATGCTCTTTAGCCACAGCTTGACGTTCTGCACGCATACGCTGGTAAATACTAGTACTGACGTTTGCTGGTAAGTTAATTTGCTTAACACGCACATCGACGACTTCAATACCTAAGTCTTGAGCACTCTCAGCTGCATTTTTAAGTGCATCTGATTGCAATTCATCGCGGCTTCCAGAAACAATTTCTTTAATCGTTCTACGGCCAAACTCGGTACGAAGATCGTTATTGATCTTACGCTGTAGCAAGGTCTCTGCGTTAGCCTTAATACCACCGTTGGTAGAAAGGTAATAACGTTCAAAATCTTTAATGCGCCATTTCACGTATGAATCGACCATTAAGTCTTTTTTCTCAGAGGTTACAAAACGATCTGCTGCACCATCCAGAGTTTGCACTCGCGAATCCATAAACTTAATTTTATCAAGCATAGGGATCTTCAAGTGAAGTCCAGGAGCATAAACACGCGTCACGCCGTCGTCTTTAAGTACCTTACCAAATCGAGAAACGATGGCACGCTCGCCTTCATTCACAACTAAAAGTGAAGATAAAGAGATCGCAATAAGTACCGCTACGATTATCGCTGTAAATCTACCCATCACTTAGTTCCTCCCCGACGGACGTTCACCTCGAGATGGGCGACCATCAAGAGGCATGCTGTTATTATTAGTTGTACTATTTACTGACATAACAGGCGTTGCCGGTTTACTCTTAGTGCTTGAAGAATTATGTGCTTGGTTATTCTGCATCAGCTTATCTAACGGTAGATACATTAAGTTACCGCTATTTTTAGCATCAATAAGTACTTTGCTTGTACCGCTCAGAACTTCTTGCATCGTATCAAAATACATACGTTCACGAGTCACTTCAGGTGCAGCTTGATACTCAGGTAATAGCTGTTCAAAACGAGCCACTTTACCTTTTGCCTCTAAGATTTCTCTTTGCTTATAAGCTATTGCTTGTTGATCCATACGCTGCACAGTACCACGAACCTTTGGCTCTAACTGGCGAGAATATGCTTCAGCTTCACGAATAAAGCGCTGTTCATCTTCTTGTGCTGCAATAGCGTCATCAAAGGCATCTTTCACCTCTTCTGGCGGACGTGCAGGCAAGAAGTTCACATCAACAACCACAATGCCTAATTTATAAGGCTTGATAATTCGCTCAATTTCATCCCATGTATCACGACGAATTTTATCTCGACCCGTAGTCAAAATATCATCCATAGTGTTATGGCCGATAACATAGCGAAGCGCACTATCTGTTGCTTCACGCAAACTAGAGTCTGCATCAACTACGTTATACAAATAATTTTCAGCGTTATTCACTCGATACTGAACATCAAGCTGAACAAGAACGACGTTCTCGTCGGCTGTCAGCATGCTTCCAGAAGCCGGAATTGAGCGAACGGTTTGTACGTTTACTGGTGTCACTTCATCAATAAAAGTGGCTTTCCATTGAAGGCCTGGATCAACTTCACCAATATATGCACCGAAACGGAGCTCTACACCTTTCTCAGCCTCTTTAATTGTATAGAAGCCAGAAAGGCCCCATACAACAACGGCAATAACAAGGACTATTATTAAACTGACACCGCTAACGCTGCCACCTGAGCCATTGCCTTTCCCGCCGAAGCGCTTAGAAAGATTACGAAAAACTTCATCTAGATCTGGTGGTCCTTTATCATTACCACCCTTATTTCCCCAAGGGTCTTGACCCTTGTTACCGGGCTCGTTCCAAGCCATTTAGTACTCCATAAGTGTATGAAATAAACGAGATTACTAAAATACTTAATTATGCGACGACGGTGTCGACGACAAAAGTCTCTATTTCACCTTGGCTCTGTTTTACGAGTCGGCGCCAATCGGCCTCCAACAAGCGAACAGAAATCATACAGTTCCCCAGATCGTCATACTCTTTCTGCTGTATTACATCCAGTTTATAAAACTGGCCGAGATAATGCCCCGCCGAAGCAGGGATTTGCAAGGTTAGCTCTCGAGTTGCCTTACCAACGAGTTGGTTAATCGCCTCTTCAACTAATTCCAAGCCTTTTTGCTGCTGAGCAGAAACCCAGACTCTAATTGGTGTCCCCTCATCATCGTAGTCGATGTGAGGTTTTACCTCATCCAATAGATCGATTTTATTGCATACGATCAACTGTGGAATGTCTATAGCATCGATCTCTTTAAGCACGCTTTGTACTTGCTTAAAGTTATCCCCCATTTTTTCATCTGCACTATCGACCACATGCAGAAGTAGATCTGCCTGCTGTGTTTCTTGCAGTGTTGCTTTAAATGCCGCAACTAAATCGTGGGGTAAATGCCTAATAAAACCAACGGTATCAGCAAGAATCACATCACCGTCTGGTAAATCTAACTTACGTAAGGTTGGATCCAGCGTCGCAAACAGTTGATCAGCAGCATAGACATCTGATGTCGTTAAACCATTAAACAGTGTCGATTTACCCGCATTGGTATAACCCACCAAAGACACTGTCGACATCTCGCTGCGCTGTCTTGCTCTACGACTTTGACCTCGTTGTTTATCGACTTTATCTAAACGTTTATTAATCGTGCGGATCCGGCCTCTCAATAGACGCCTATCGGTTTCTAATTGAGTTTCACCTGGACCACGAAGACCGATACCACCTTTTTGTCGCTCTAAATGCGTCCAGCCTCTGATCAAGCGCGTTGACATGTGGCGCAATTGCGCTAGCTCCACTTGTAACTTACCTTCGAATGTTCTCGCTCTTTGAGCAAAAATATCCAAGATCAAAGTTGTTCTATCGAGTACACGGCACTCGCATAGCTGCTCAAGATTTCGTTCTTGAGCCGGACTTAATGCGTGATTAAAAATCACGACATTTGCATCAGTTGCCGCAACCATCGCAGCCAACTCTTCCGCCTTACCTGAACCCACAAAAAATCTGCGGTCTGGCGAACGTCGACTCGTGGTAACGACTCCTATAGATTGAGCACCAGCCGATTCAACCAGAAGTTTTAATTCATCTAGGTCTTCTCGGTTGTTTTCATCAGCAAAGTCGATATGAACAAGTACCGCTTTCTCTCCCGCCTCATAACGATCAAACAAAAAGCAATCTCCTTAGCAAATTACTTTTCATCGCTATCGTCATGCTGAGCGTTATAGCCAGCTTGACCATTTGTCGGCTGATGGTTAGTCACGTTAAATGGACGTGAAGGTACCACAGTAGAAATGGCATGCTTGTAAACCATTTGGCTTACTGTATTTTTAAGCAAAATAACAAACTGATCGAAAGACTCAACTTGTCCTTGAAGCTTAATGCCGTTAACAAGATAAATAGATACTGGAACGCGTTCACGACGCAAAGCGTTCAAAAACGGGTCTTGTAAAGATTGCCCCTTTGCCATTTTCTAATTTCCTTTTTAATTAAAATTAATAGTTATTCTAATACGATAAAACGTTATCTTTGGTTTTAGTATTATACAGCGGTAGCCAATAAGCTAGCGACTATGTCGCATTACTTCCGCGAGATTATTTTCAGCTCCGCTTTCTAGCCATATTAAATCAGGCCAACCACGTAACCATGTTAATTGACGTTTGGCTAATTGCCTAGTAGCAACAATAGCTTTTTCGACCATAGTATCATAGTCAATTTCACCATCTAAATACTGCCAGCACTGCCTATATCCTACGCAACGCATAGATGGCAGTTCTAAATGTAAGTCGTCTCGAGCTTTTAAAGCCTCAACTTCAGCAGTAAACCCTTGTGTTAGCATGGTCTTAAATCGAGTTTCTATAGCCTTATGTAACACCTTTCTATCACTTGGCGCAATCGCAAATTGCACCGCTTCGTAAGGGAATGCTTCAGACTTAGTCTTAGTTAGCTCAGTTAGAGATTGGCCACTGATCCGATATACCTCTAGCGCCCGAGCGAGTCGCTGTGGATCATTTGGATGAATTCGCTCTGCTGAAACAGGGTCTATCGCTTTTAATTCATCGTGTAATGCTTGCCAACCTAACTCTTGTGCTTCGCTAGCGATCTGCGCTCTAATCGCTTCATCAGCCGCAGGAAGCGGTGATAAGCCTTCTAGCAAGGCCTTAAAGTACATCATGGTGCCACCAACCAGCAATGGCGTCTTTCCACGATTCAAAATATCTTCAATCTGAGCCAATGCATCACGTCTAAAATCTGCCGCAGAATAACTTTCCGCGGGATCAATAATATCAATCAGGCTATGGGGAGCCGCAGCTTGTTCACCAGCGTCTGGCTTAGCGGTACCGATATCCATATCTTTATAAATCAATGCAGAATCCACAGAGATAATTTCACAGTTATACTGCTTAACAAGCTCAATCGCTAATGCGGTTTTACCAGAGGCTGTTGGGCCCATTAAGGTAATAACTTTATGTGATTTTTTATCGGTCACTCTGATTTTCTTTCATCCATTGTTCCCAAGGTAAATCTTGGGATTGATTATAAAGCTCGCGCTGCACATCATCAGGCAAGGTATTTAGGGCAAACCATGCTTCACCTGCTGAGGTAAATCGATTCGCACCTTGTTCAGCAAGCCACTTAACAACCGCTGCATCACTTGGTAATTCTAATTGAATCCACTGCAATAATTCAGGGATTAAAACAGCTAATTGACTATCTCTTAGATATGGGGGCACTTTCTTAATAATCAACTGCCCAAGGCGAATTGATAACTCAACGCCTAACTTTCGCAGTAACTGCTCTCGATTGTCTATAATAGCTTGCCAATCATCATCAACTGCAACGGCGACCGGCATCAATAAAGGCTGACCAACGAGCCCTTGTGCAAACTTAGCTGCGATCTCGGCTTTTAGCGCCGCCTTTGCCACTATGGTAATGCTTAATAACGATATTTTATCATCTTTAACTAGCACCCAATATTCTCCAGCGATAACCGCTGGCATATTTGCCGCATGCGCGTGCGATATCCCACGCTGGTATTCTACAGAAGGATCAATGCTAGACCGAGTTGACTCTTGCTCATATTGATGAGCGTTTAAATCACCACTATTTGGCGTATTCGTTTGTGTACTTAATAATTCCCCGTAAGCACGAATACTACTTTGAGATGGTATATGAACCTCATTATTTCTCGCGGCAGGTTTAAGTGGGCTTCGATAGCTTGAATTGCCACTCGAATAATCACTCTGACGGGTAACAGAATGACTATCACGTACACCATAAGAAGCCGATGGCTTAGGTTCAATATTGGCTGAATACTGAGACGTGCTTACCGCCCCTCGTGTTGGGGTCACTTGCCTATCTGGCATTTGCTGCAAGTCAGATTCTGTATTTAGCCCAAGCTCCATAGATTGAGACATTGCCGATTGCAGCGCCTGCAAAATAAAGTCGTGCACATAACGGCTTTGGTGAAAACGCACTTCATGCTTAGCCGGATGCACGTTAACATCGACCTGATGTGGGTCGAGATCAAGCATTAACACATAACCAGGAGACACACCTTGGGCATACTGCGCAAAAGCTTGACGTACAGCGTGGTTAACCAGTCGGTCTTTCACCAAACGTCCATTAACATAAAAGTATTGAGTTTCACTGTAGCCGTTTGCAGCACTTGGCGATTGCAGATACCCACTCAAACTTAAATCATTGTGCTGACACTCAATCCGCAGGCAAGTCTCAGCAAATGCTTTGCCGCAAACCTGCCCTAAACGTTGAAGATACTGGATCTCAGTATTCGCGGGTCGGTAGTTTCGTACCGTCTTACCATTGTGTTTAAGGGTAAAATGAATATCTCGCCTTGCCAAAGCAATACGCTTTAACCACTCATCGATATGAGTAAACTCTGTTTTGTCACTCTTTAAGAAACGACGTCTTGCTGGCGTATTAAAAAACAGATCAACCGCTTCAACCGTGGAGCCTACAGGGTGTGCAGCCGGCAGGACTTTTACCGCCATTTCAGTGCCTTCGGCATGCGCTTGCCACGCCTCGGTTTGGTCAGCGGTTCGTGAAGTTAAGATTAGACGCGATACAGAGCTAATACTCGCCAATGCCTCACCGCGAAAACCAAAACTTAGAATGGCCTCTAAATCATCGAGTGACTTAAGCTTTGATGTTGCGTGCCGTGACAGCGCTAAACTTAAATCCTCTTTAGGGATCCCAGAGCCATTATCACGGATCCGAATAAGTTTACAGCCACCTTTATCAATCTCAATATCGACCCGTGTAGCACCAGCATCAAGACTATTTTCAACTAACTCTTTAATGACAGATGCTGGACGTTCTACCACTTCACCTGCTGCGATTTGGTTTGCTAATTGAGGCGGTAACTTTTCTATAGCCATGGTTTACTCTTAACAGCCTAAGCTCTGGGGATAATCAGTCTCTGACCGATTCGAATGCTATTTGATTTAAGGTTATTGGCCTTTTTCAAACTGTTTATTGAGACCTGATAACGATGGGCAATAACAGATAGCGACTCTCCACTGCGAACCTTATGCTCAACACTGCTTTTACTGGCCAACATTGAGTTCACTGGCGGGTTGGCTTCAAAATACTTCACTACGCCTTTATGAATGGCTTTAGCGACATTATTTTGATGATCGCGTTGCGACAACAAGCGCTCTTCTCTGGGATTAGAGATAAAACCTGTTTCAACCAAAATAGAGGGAATGTCCGGCGATTTGAGTACAGCAAAACTTGCAGATTCAGGCTTGCGTTTATGCAGCTTGGTCACCCGTCCTAGATTTGATAGTACATCTCCAGCTATGTTATGGCTTATCGCCATAGAACGATCCATCGACATATCTAATAATGTCATCGCAAGATACTGTTCATTATCTGTATTTTGTATAATCTCTCCGGCGCCACCGAGCAGCTCGGAATGTTTCTCTTTTTGCTCTAACCAGCGACCAATCTCACTGTTGGCACGGCGCATTGACAATACCCATACCGAGGCACCTTGGGGCTGAGGAGAGGTAAAAGCGTCGGCATGTATAGAGATTAAAAGGTCTGCTTTACTGTTACGAGCAATTTCAGAGCGCTTATTTAAGTTAACGAAATAGTCCCCTGTACGCGTCATAACAGCGCGCATACCAGGAGTCGCATTAATCTTTTTAGCGACCTTTTTGGATATTTCTAATACTAACTTTTTTTCATATATACCCGTCGGCCCAATAGAGCCAGGATCATCACCGCCATGACCTGCATCAATTGCAATAATGACATCTCGTAATTGATTTTTTGGCTTACTAACTGGAGGCTTTTTTGCTGTAGAGCCACCGCTATCTAAATCAACCACTAAACGATTACCGTATGGGGCAGTTGCTGGCAGTGCAAATAAGTTAGCTTTTACTGGCTTAACCAGATCAATAACTAAGCGCAAAGTCCCTTTTTCTGGTGGCGTGCTCTTGCGCACCTTTTTGACGAGTTTACTGTTGTTTTTAATCTTATTTAAATCAACTTTGTTAGATGATTTTTTTAAGTCAACAACTAAGCGATAAGGATTTGTCAGCGTAAAATAGCTATAATCAGGGGACTGGCTCAAATCAAAAACGATACGTGTTGACTCTGGCGCAGCCCAAATCCTTACGCTGTCGAGCTTATTCGCACTCTGCGCAAAAAATGAAGCACCAAAACTCACAAGAAGTAAAAATACTCTAAATATATTACTGTTTATTATCATTATTATTTAGGGCCGCTAATATTTTTTCGCCTGCAACAGAAAGCGCCTGTAACTCAACTTGTCGTCCAGTATTAACATATTTAATATGGATATGTATATCAGCACCCGGTAATAAACCATGACCACGGTCAGGCCACTCTACAATACACAAGCTGCGCTGAGTAAAGTAATCACGGATCCCCATAAATTCTAATTCTTCTGGATCATATAAACGATAGAGATCGAAGTGATACACATCTAACTTATCTAGCTCATAGGGCTCAACCAAAGTATAGGTTGGACTTTTTACAGCCCCTTGATGCCCCAAACTTTGAATAAGTCCACGGCTAAAGGTCGTCTTACCCGCACCTAGATCACCGCTTAAATAAACAGTTAAGGGAGGCGTGATAAGGCTCGCAAGCTTTCCACCTAAACTAACGGTTTCTTGTTCATCATTTAAATTTAATATCATTGATTGCGTATTCATTATGAATCGAAAAGCGTCCTAACTAAAACAGAGCGTAGAATGCAGTACTTTAACCTAATCACCTAGCTTTCTAAACTAGATTTCATTAACTAACTGACGAATATATGGCATCAAATCACTGGCTAACATGCCACGCTCACCTGATTTAGCCGCTAAATCAGCCGCATCACCGTGGATCACAACGCCCAAACAGGCCGCTTCCATACTGCTGTAACCTTGGGCCATCAGCCCACCTATCACACCGGCAAGTACATCGCCGCAACCACCACTGGCTAAACCAGGATTTCCCACAGGTGCTACAACACACCTATCACCATTGCAGATAATGGTTCCAGGGCCCTTTAGGACGATGACACCGCCATATTTCTGCTGGAGTAGCCTTACGGCCTTAAATCTATCCTGCTCAACTTCAACAATGCTAAGACCAAGCAACCTCGCCGCTTCTCCAGGGTGAGGTGTCAACACCCAATTCTTGCGCGTCATAGGCATAGTTTTTAGCAGATTTAAACCGTCCGCATCGATAACACATGGTTTATCTGTCAGATCTACGGCCTTAAGCAAGTTATAACCCCAATCACTGGTACCAAGTCCTGGACCTATAACCAATACTGAAGCCCAACCTAACTTTAGGTAAACCTCCATATCGACCAGTTCACAGGCCCAAAACATCAATTCAGGCCGATTAGCACTCACTATCAGTTGGTGATCAGGTCTAGAAATAACAGTCACTAAGCCCGCACCGCTTCTTAAGCATCCTTCAGCGGCTAGGCGAACAGCTCCAGCCATACCATGATCGCCACCTATGATAGACACTTTACCGTTATTACCTTTGTGAGCGTCTCTTCTACGCGGTACAAAAGCATTGACTAATGTTTGACGACTTATCTGCTCTGCACTTGCTAGCGTTAAGAACTTATCAAGCCCTAACTCTGCAAGAAGTAACTCTCCACAGTAATGACGGGCTCGACCAGTAAGCAAGCCTTGCTTAATACCTGCAAAAGTCAAAGTCACATCAGCCTCTATTGCACAGCTCGTAACGTGGCCAGTATCAGGATTGAGCCCAGATGGAACATCCAAGCTTAGCACCCAAGCATGACTTCGGTTTACCGCATTAATAATGCTCGTCAGCTCAGCACTTAGTTCACCTAAAACCCCAGTCCCTAATAGGCCATCCACAATAACCATTGCCTGTTCAATCTCTGTCTCACTAAACTCACAGATCTCTCCACCAGACTTGATGAAGCATTGAATAGCCTCTGTTAGCTCTTCACTCGGACGACTCGCTGTACTTGCTTGTAAGGTAACGTCAAAACCCGCCTCCAATAACAAAGCAGCCGTGACATACGCATCAGCGCCGTTATTCCCATGACCAGCAAGAACAAGGATCTCATCGGCATTGGCTTGCTTTTCACTTATTAACTGAAATGCCGCCGCTCCGGCTCTTTCAACCAATTGATATAAGCTAACGTTACCAAGATTAACGGCATCAATTTCAGCAGTTCTAACTTGCTCAGCTAGAAATAAAGGCGTTGTCAGTAAGTTTCGCTCGCTCATATTTAAGCTCCTAATCGAGGGTCGGTGTTTAATTTAGTAGCTTAAAGGCCTTGGCTTAAGTGCAAATGAATCAAAAACTGCAAATAGATAAGCTAATGTTGATCTACCGCAATTATAGTTAAGCAAGTTTTAAACAATAGCGATCAAAAAAGGCACCTCTCGGTGCCTAATTGCCAAGCTATTGCAAGTCACTAGATATCATCCATTCTAATACTGCTATGAACTAAGCGCTGTTGCTGAATTTTTTCGACTCTAACTAAATCTTCTAATGCGCCTTTAGTTTCTGTATTAGCAGAAGAGTTAGCAGTTTTCTCCAACAACGCAATCAAACGATTGTCGAGATCAAGATGCAACTCTAATACATCATCTTCTGTCATATTCGCGGGCAAGGTTAACTTTTGGCAGTTAGCGATAAAATCTTCAAAAACCACATCTTTATACCAAGTATCAAGCACTTTTTTAGGAGCGTCATCGATATAGTTTTCTAAGTTATCGGCTGTTTGGCGCTCATGCTGTTGAAAATACTCCAGCATCAACTTAACTCGCGAAGAGTCTGCTTGAGCATGTAAACGGTTATAAAGCTGTGCCATTTCTATGCGGCATGTTGCGACATAATCTAAAAGTTCGCTGAGTTGTTGAATACGCATTTATCGTTCTCCTTAGTCAGCCACTTGATGTGACAAGACTAAATTTTAGTCTTAATTAATTATGGTAGGAAAAGTCGACTAAATATTTGAACACCGTCAAAGTTTGGAAATACCAATATCGCTTAGTTTAGACATTATTAAAGAAACTGGCGCTCGATCACGCCAAAAACTCCCCCCTCCCCAAAAAATATCTGCAACTAAAGGTTATACTTTGATTTTCAGCCCAAAGCATATCTCGTACACCACGCTACGAGTTCTTTGTTCGAACATCATCGACCCTATATCGCAAAACATTTTAAGCTTTGTTTCTATTGGGTTTTGGGTTGTTTTTTTTGTTTGGATTTAGATTTGGGTTTTGCTTAGGCATCTTGTTAGAGGAAGGCTGGAGCAGCTGCGGATTTAAACTCGAGTGATCTAAGCCTAAGTAATTTAAACAGCAATGGGTTCGAACTCGACTCCTTCCACGAGCAGGTCTATCCCTTAGCAAAAAAGGGGATCAACATTTTTTACGAGCACAACGAAGCTAAGTTTGTTTTGGATATAGTTAAAAAGGAGTTTTCGTGAGATAGGAAGATTGGAGCGAGCTTCTGACTTAAACAAGAGTGGGTTCGAAGCGGCTTTCTATAACAAGCAGACCTATACCTTGGCAAAAAAGAGGTATCAATATTTTCTACGAGCACAACTGAGCAAATGCTGCATGAACATATAAAACTTTGTTTTATTTAATTTTGAAGTTTAAACAGGATATTACATGGAGAAAGATTGGAGCGACATATCGGGTTCGAAACAAACAACCGATGACTTATACCTTGGTAAGGTATCACCCTTTTGCTCTAATAAAGAGTCAACTGAGCTAATGTCGCGTAAATTTTTTTAAATTGGAGCGACATATCGGGTTCGAACCGATGACCTATACCTTGGCAAGGTATCGCTCTACCAACTGAGCTAATGTCGCGTAAATCTTTACTTTGATTGGAGCGACATATCGGGTTCGAAACAAACAACCGATGACTTATACCTTGGTAAGGTATCGCCCTTTTGCTCTAATAAAGAGTCAACTGAGCTAATGTCGCATAATCTTTTTAAATTGGAGCGACATATCGGGTTCGAACCGATGACCTATACCTTGGCAAGGTATCGCTCTACCAACTGAGCTAA
>NZ_JBRIMD010000035.1:0-37792 GCF_052977325.1 Shewanella sp. 0m-6 | reverse complement strand
GAGGAGGCGTATTCTACACTCTCCAGTGGCGGCGTCAAGCGCTTATTTTAAGAAGTTTTTCAAGCGATGATTTCTTAATCACTCTCGTGAAAAGAAGCAAAACCCGAAGCTCTTAAAGCGTTTGTCACCTGAGATTAATTTCCGTAGAAGTTAATCTCTCTAACGCTGTGTGCTTGGCTAGTTGCCTGCTTCACCGTGTCAGTGGGGTCGCATTATAGGGAGATTCGAAAAGAGCGCAAGTGCTTTTTTCGAAAATAAACGCCTTTTTTTAATGTTTTAATTTAAGCACAACTTAGCCACTAGTTACCCTCAGACTTATCCACAAAACTCGCTTTCAGCGACGCTTTTATCGCCAGCACCAAATTAAAGTTAAGCTATTTCTACACGGTATCAATGTTGCTGTGGTTGGATTGCACCACTCGTTTATCTTCTTACTGTCTTCTTACTCGCTTCTTACTAGCCTATCTTCATATATACGTAACTTATGTAGCAAGGCGCTATTTGGGTTAAGAGCCAGACTTAGGAAACTAATAAATTAACCCACTATCCTTTTTCATTGGTAATAAAAAAGGGCGACTCAATGAGTCACCCTTTTCTTTAGTATTGTTTTGCTATTCTAGCTAAGCTTGCCGTGGCATTGCTTGTACTTCTTACCAGAACCACATGGGCAAGGGTCATTGCGACCAACTTTCTCGCCATCGCGAACAGTAGGTTGAGTTGCCGCTAATGCAGCACTTTCTTCTGCGCCCACTATAGCTTCAGCTTCTGCATGTTGATAGTCACGACGGATCTTGGCATCTTCTTGGCGACGACGCTCTTCCATCTCTTCAACATCTGACTGAGCCTGTACTTGTACTTTAGACAAGATACTAATCACATCATGCTTTAGTGACTCAAGCATCTGCTGGAATAGCTCAAACGATTCACGCTTATATTCTTGCTTTGGATTTTTCTGTGCATAGCCACGTAAGTGAATACCTTGACGCAGGTGATCCATTGCAGAAAGGTGCTCTTTCCACAAACCATCAAGCGTTTGCAGCATAACCGCCTTTTCGAATTGACGTAGAACTTGCTCGCCTACCATCTCTTCTTTTGCTTTATATGCATTAACCCAAGTATCAACAATACGCTCACGCAAGGTTTCTTCATGCAAGTCATCTTCTTTATCCAACCATTCTTGAATTGGCAGACTCATTGCGTATTCTTGCTGTAGGCGTTTCTCTAACCCTTCAACATCCCAAAGCTCTTCAACAGACTGACGCGGAATATATTGATCGATGAGGCCGTTAACCACATCTGCTTGGATATTTGTGATCGTTTCCTGAATACTTTCAGCATCCATCAACTCATTTCGTTGAGCATAAACAACCTGACGCTGGTCATTAGCAACATCATCAAATTCAAGTAACTGCTTACGGATATCAAAGTTACGTGCTTCTACTTTACGTTGTGCATTTTCGATAGCGCGTGACACCCATGGATGCTCAATCGCTTCACCCTCTTCCATTCCAAGTTTCTTCATCATTGAAGATACGCGGTCAGAAGCAAAGATACGCATTAAGCTATCTTCCATAGATAGATAGAAACGAGATGAACCAGCATCACCCTGACGACCAGAACGACCACGTAGCTGGTTATCGATACGGCGAGATTCGTGACGTTCAGTACCTAGAATATGTAGACCACCGGCTTCAACAACTTCATCATGACGAACTTTCCAGTCAGCTTTAATCTTAGCTTTCTGCTCGTCAGTTGCGTTAGCTAGCGCATCAATTTCCATGTTCCAGTTGCCGCCCAACACGATATCGGTACCACGACCGGCCATGTTAGTTGCCACTGTTACCGCACCAATTCGACCAGCTTGAGCAACAATATCAGCTTCACGCTCGTGGAACTTAGCATTCAAAATCTCATGCGGGATCTTTTGTTTCTTAAGTAAGCTGTGTAACAGTTCTGATTGTTCAATCGATACTGTACCGACCAATACTGGTTGTCCACGCTCACGGCAGCCAACGATATCTTTTACGATTGCAGCATACTTTTCGTCAGCTGTCAGATAAACCAAATCAGGGTTATCTTGACGAACCATTGGACGGTTAGTCGGAACAACCACTGTATCAAGTCCGTAGATGTGTTGGAATTCGAATGCTTCAGTATCGGCAGTACCCGTCATACCCGCTAACTTTTCGTACTGGCGGAAGAAGTTCTGGAAAGTGATTGAGGCTAATGTTTGGTTTTCATTTTGAATATGAACCCCTTCTTTAGCTTCTACCGCTTGATGCAAACCTTCAGACCAACGACGACCAGGCATAGTACGGCCAGTATGTTCATCAACAATAACGACTTCGTTATCTTGAACAATATAGTCTACGTCTTTTTCAAATAAGGTATGGGCACGTAGTGCTGCATTTACATGATGTAATAAAGAAATATTAGCAGCAGAATAAAGCGAGTCGCCTTCGGCTAGCATGCCACGCTCAGTTAGCAGTACTTCAACTTTCTCTTGACCACGTTCGGTCATGTGCACTTGCTTTGACTTCTCATCAACTGAGTAATCACCTTCACCCACATACTCTTCAGTATCTTCTTTATCTTGCGCGATAAGATTGGGGATCAGTGTATTGATCTTGATGTATAGCTCAGAGCTATCTTCAGCCGCACCAGAAATAATTAGCGGCGTACGTGCTTCATCAATAAGAATCGAGTCGACTTCATCGATTAGTGCATAGTGAAGTGGACGTTGAACGCGCTCACTTGGCGAGAACGCCATGTTGTCACGTAGGTAATCAAAACCGAATTCGTTGTTAGTACCGTAAGTAATATCTGCATCATAGGCAGCTTTCTTTTCTACTTGCCCAAGACCCGCAACGTTAATACCAACGGTTAAACCAAGGAATTCGAAAAGAGGACGGTTGTTTTCAGCGTCTCGACCCGCAAGGTAATCGTTCACCGTGATGACGTGTACACCTTTGCCCGTTAGACCATTAAGGTAGGCTGGCAGAGTTGCCGTCAGTGTTTTACCTTCACCGGTACGCATTTCTGCAATACGGTTACTATCCAGGATCATGCCACCAATAAGCTGCACATCGAAGTGACGCATATCAAATACACGCTTCGAGGCTTCACGTACTGTCGCGAATGCTTCAGGTAATACGCCTTCTAATGTTTCACCGCCGTCTAAACGCTCGCGGAAGTGGGCCGTTTTTGCTTTTAAATCTTCATCAGATAGCTTTTCGTACTCAGCCTCTAGTGCGTTAATTTTATTAACGACTTTACCAAATGCTTTAAGTGTACGATCGTTGCGACTACCAAATACTTTTGTCAGTAATTTACCAAACATCTGAACCACTTCTATGTTGTTGGCCAAGTCCCTTTGAGAGCCTGAAAGCCTATTTTATGATTAACCTGCCTTGCGGTAGACATACTTTTGCGGATCGATCTGCTGTCCACCACGCAACACTTCATAGTGTACATGAGGCCCAGTTGAGCGCCCAGTACTTCCCATCACAGCGATTTTATCGCCTTTAGCGACCACATCGCCCACAGTTACTGACAAAGCTTTATTGTGACCATAACGAGTGCTTAGACCATTTCCATGATCAATTTCGACTAACTCACCATAACCAAACATCTTGTCCGCCCATGTAACTACGCCACCTGCTGTCGCGATTACATCGACGCCCTCTTTTCCAGCAAAGTCGATACCTTTATGCATCGTTCTTTTACCGTTAAAAGGATCATTACGTAAACCATAGGGCGAGGATAACCAACCTTTCTGGATTGGTCGCCCAGATATATAACGCTCTTCATCTATATGGAGATTAGATGCTACTGTTTCAAGTAGTGATAACTGAACATTATTATTATCTATTCGAGACACCAACTTATCCATATCTGCGATAAGCTGATCGAGTTCGATGTTAGTACCCAACTCACTGATACCACCAACACCGACTTCTGAAGAGAAATCAAATTGATCTTCTAATTGATTATTGAGAGCAACTTGCTGACCCAGTGCTTCTAAGCGCGTGAGTTTAGCTTGCATACGAGCAACGTGGGCAACCAACATCGAAAGTTGAGTCTCTGTCGCACTCTTTAGCGCGACTAACTCATCTTTTTGTTCTTCACGAGCCATACGCTCGCCGTCGACATTAGCTTGTTGCTGTGTAAGTTGCTTGGCATTGTGCTGATAAAGACCCGTACCTGCTGCGATGAGCAAAATAGGCAATAGCAGCCAACGCTTTCCTGGTTGCCAGCGTGTGGCACCATTTCGACCTTGAATAAAAACTGTTACACTCATAGCCTAATTAAGCCATTTTATTATCATATGAAAAAGCCCCCACAGGATCTCAGTCAGTTACTACATCAGCAAGGCACAATGCCTAACTTAGCTGAAAAGGCAGAACTGTTATTACACTTAGATCGCTACGTGAAACAAGTGCTAACTGGTCCAGTGACAGAGCAACTAAAGGTTGCCAATTTACGCCAAGGGATCTTGGTTATTGAAACAACTACGGCTGCTTGGGCGGCAAGAATTAACTTCCAAAAACCCAAAATATTACAACAGCTGCAAGCCGAAACGCTACCCATGCTTACCGCAATCGAGGTTAAAGTCAACCCAAGCTTGTTAATGTATGAAACAAAACCCAAGGTCGCTCACAACCTAATTAGTGAAAATGCCGCCGCTCATATTGAAGCGTTAGCTGAACATACTGAGGGGACATTAGCGGTAAAACTAAAACGGCTGGCTGCATTAGCCAGCCGTTCAAGGCAATCTTAATTCGCGATTAAGCGAATACAGCACCCGCGGGTACCGAGAAGCTGACTGGTGCGTCGGCTTCTTTTTCAAAACTGACAATTTCCCAAGCGTCCTGCTGTGCAAGCATGGCACGTACTAACTGATTGTTAAGTGCGTGGCCAGTTTTGTATGCACAGAACTCACCAACAATAGCGTGACCCGCTACATATAGATCACCAAAAGCGTCAAGAATCTTATGCTTAACGAACTCGTCCTCATAACGCAGGCCATCGGGGTTGAGGACGCGATATTCGTCAAGAACAACAGCATTTTCCATGCTGCCACCTAGTGCAAGATTATTCGCTCTTAGGTACTCAATATCGCGCATAAAACCAAAGGTTCTTGCACGGCTGATATCTTTCACAAAAGCAGACGATGAAAAATCCATAACCATATGCTGCTGACTACGCGCGATCTCTGGGTGGTTAAAGTCAATTGCGAAATCGACTCTGAAGCCTTTAAAAGGTTTCAACTCTGCCCACTTATCACCGTCTTCAACACGGATAGGTTTAGTGATTTTGATGTATTTTTTAGCGGCGTTTTGCTCTTGAATACCTACAGACTGAAGTAGGAAAACAAAAGGACTCGCACTGCCATCCATAATTGGAATTTCAGGCGCGTCAACTTCGATAACTGCGTTATCAATACCTAGTCCGGCTAGCGCTGCAAATAGATGCTCAATTGTTGAGATACGAACACCATCATCATTTACCAAGGCAGTACACATAGTCGTTTCACGAACTTGATCGGCAACAGCTGGTATTTCAACTGCAGGCGACAAGTCGGTACGAACTAGCTTAATACCGGTATTGATGGGCGCGGGTTTAATGATCAACGTAACCTTGTTGCCGGAATGCAATCCAACACCAGTCGTTTTAACCATTTCTTTTACAGTTCTTTGAAAAATCATGTATTTACCCGTTCATTATCTCAACAAAAAAGCGCTAACCGCACACTTTTCAGTCGTGTGCAGGCTATGCTGGTCGGATATCTTAGCATATCTTTGCAAATTCACCAAAACTCACTCAGCTTTAGGACAATAGTTTAGTATTGCCTCATACTTCTTAACTATTTATTAACACTAAGATTAATCAGCTTGCTTACGCAAAAATGCTGGGATATCTAAGTAGTCAAGATCGCTCTTTTTTTCAGCCACTGGTGTTGCTACTTGAGGCTGAGTTGCAGCTGCAGTATTACCGTGTGACATCGTTGGAGCGATAGCGTCTTCTGCTGCAAAGCTCTCTACACGAGGCTCAGCTGGAACAATCGGCTCTGGACGTGGAGCAGGCTTAGATACTAGCTGGATATCCGGCTTCTTTTCTGCGCCAATACCCGTAGCAACAACCGTTACACGTAGCTCATCAGACATTTCAGGGTCGATTACCGCGCCCACAACAACAGTTGCGTTATCAGAAGCATAAGCCTTAACGTGGTTACCCACAGTCTCGAACTCTTCAATGCTCATATCCATACCCGCAGTGATGTTAACTAATACGCCACGCGCACCAGCTAGATCAATATCTTCAAGTAATGGACTTGCAACAGCCGCTTCTGCAGCTTCTTCAGCACGATCTTCACCGCTTGCTACACCGGTACCCATCATGGCATTACCCATTTCAGACATAACCGTTTTTACGTCGGCGAAATCGACGTTGATTAGACCTGGGCGAGTAATTAGCTCGGCAATACCTTGAACCGCGCCAAGTAACACGTTGTTAGCTGCAGCGAATGCATCTAATAAAGACGTACCACGACCTAACACTTTAAGTAACTTTTCATTTGGAATGGTAATTAGCGAGTCAACATGCTTAGCAAGCTGCTCAATACCTTGATCCGCGTAGGTCATACGCTTCTTGCCTTCGAATGGGAAAGGCTTGGTTACAACAGCAACAGTAAGAATACCTTCTTCACGTGCAATTTCTGCAACTACTGGTGCAGCACCAGTACCGGTACCACCGCCCATACCCGCAGCGATAAAGATCATGTCTGAACCTTTAATCGCATTACGAATGTTTTCTCTGTCTTCTTCTGCCGCTAAACGACCGATTTCAGGGTTGGCGCCAGCGCCTAAACCTTTGGTCACATCGCGACCCAATTGAATTGTGGTCGTTGCAGCAGACTTACGCAACGCTTGTGCGTCAGTATTTGTTGCTACAAACTCAACACCTTCGATGTTGTGTTTAACCATATGCTCAACAGCGTTACCGCCGCCACCACCGACACCGATGACCTTAATCACCGCTTCGTCTGAATGACTATCCATGATCTCAAACATGGTCTTTTCTCCGTTATGCCTGCGTTATTAACTAAAACTCGCCTTTAAACCAGCTCTGAACCCGATTCCAAAGACTGGTAACCCCTTGTCGTTCAGGACGTTCGAACTGTCGTTCGATCACTCTGCGCGCACCATAGTGAAGCAACCCGACTCCGGTAGAGTAAATAGGCTGATCCACATATTCGTGTAAACCTTTAACTGGCAGCGGCTGTGCCATTCTCACTGGCATACCAAATGTCGCTTCAGCGATATCAACGGCACCTTCAATCGATGCGGTACCACCAGTAATGACAATGCCTGCTGCAACCTGATCTTCTAAGCCGCTATCGCGTAGCTGCTTTAAGATCAATTCAAATAATTCTTGGTATCTAGGTTCAACCACTTCCGCTAACGTGTGACGTGACATGCTACGTGAAGGACGACCACCTACTGAAGGCACCTCGATACTGTCTTCACGGCTCACCATAGCGCTACGAGCGCTAGCGTGCTGCACCTTAATCTGTTCTGCGTGTGACAAAGGTGTACGGAATATCTTAGCGATATCGTTAGTCACCTGATTACCCGCAACGGGCACGACAGCACAGTGACGCAGTGCACCATTGGTATAAACCGCAATATCGGTTGTACCGCCACCAATATCGACCAAGCAAACGCCTAAGTCTTTCTCATCATCAGTCAGTACTGAATCAGCTGAAGCGATGGCTGAAAACACTAAGTCGTCAACTTTTAAACCACAGCGCTCGACACTCTTAGTGATGTTCTTAGCCATGTCATTGGCACAAGTCACGATATGAACCTTCGCTTCCATACGCATACCTGACATGCCAATTGGGCTCTTAATGCCGTCCTGTATATCAATAGCGTATTCTTGAGGCAATACATGCAAGATACGACGCTCAGTTGGAATTTTGACAGAGCGAGCCGTATGGATCACATTGTCGACATCTTCTTGAGTCACTTCTTCGTCGTTAATCGACACCATGCCGTTTTCATTCTGACATTCGATATGTTTGCCAGAAATACTTAAATACACCGATGAGACCTGGCAATCTGCCATTAACTCGGCTTGATCCAGTGCTCTTTGTACGCTGCGGACGATAGAGTCGAGATCGTTTACGCCGCCTTTATCCATCCCCCTTGAAGGATGGTTTCCCAGACCGACAATACTGATCTCACCGTCAGGCAATACTTCACCAATGATCACAGCGACTTTTGATGTCCCTATGTCCAATCCCACAATCAGATTTCTATCTAGATTCTTGGTCATTAATTAACGGCTCTCTTTTTGTGCATCATCCCAACCTACGGCCAAACCTGTGTCGTAGCGCAAATCCACAATAGCTACCTGTGTATCTTGCTCTGCAAGTTTTGGGTAGACGTGGATAAATCTTTGTATCCTTGCCATCTTATCTTCTCGACCGAGCTCCAGCTTAATGCCATTATTTAGCTCAGCGTGCCAAGCATGCCTTGGACTTAAGCTTAAACTTTGTAAGTTAAAGCCATTAATTCTTAATAACTCGCCTACCTGCTGGTAAGTAGTTAGTACCGACTTACCTTGCTCTTCAGGACCCGTCAATATAGGTAAATTAGGTATACCTTCTTTCGCCGGTGCATCAAACACTTCGCCGTAAATATTGAGCCAAGCATCACCATTCCAATGCGCAACTGGTTTTTGTTCAACCAAATATACCTTTAACTTGGCTGGCCACTCGCGCCTAACGGAGGCTTGGTAAACCCAAGGTAATGCTTCGAGGGCTTCTTGCACTTGGGTCACATCAGCCGAAAAGAAACTCCTCTGCATCAAATCCTGCAATGCTAGTTGGATCTCTTTATCGTCTGTATATAAGCGCTCCCCTTTAATCGCTACCGCTTCAATAGGTAGCGCATCAGCATCATTTAGCACGGTATTGAGTTTCATCACTGCCATCGATAAACCAATCAATACGCACAGTAAGAACGCCAAACCAAAACACAGATACCAATCAGCTTGCGAAAGCAAAACTCGAATACGCTGACCTTTCTCGCGCCAAGACACCTTAGGCTTCCTTTTGCAACCGGGAACTCAGAAAATCGGCCATTATATAGCCCTTATTCCAAGCGTCAAAATTAGATGTGTAACTTAAGGTATATAACTCTAAATTACGCATTTTTTTCATCAGTAGTCTCGGTACCAAAACCCAAATTCGATTCGGCAAGGCTACGTGATAACAACCCAATACTGCCAGCCCCTTGGGTCAGCAGTAAATCACCGTCTTGCAATATCTCTGGTAAAACGGTTTCTAGCTGCTCGGTGCTCGCAACAAATACAGGCTCAACCTGACCACGAACACGAATAGAGCGACACAATGCCCGACTGTCAGCCCCCGGAATAGGTGCTTCACCTGCGGCGTATACATCTAACATCAACAGGCAGTCGACTTGTGATAGTACTTCTACAAAGTCCTCATACAAGTCGCGGGTACGACTGTAACGGTGCGGCTGATAGATCATCACCAAGCGGCGTTCAGGCCAACCGAGTCTGGCAGCCTTAATCGTGGCGGCAACTTCACTTGGGTGGTGACCATAGTCATCAACCAATTTAATCTCACCTTTCGCGGTACTAAACTCGCCAATTTGCTGAAAACGACGACCAATGCCTTGAAACTCACCTAAAGCAGCAATAATTGCTTCATCTTCGATGTCATCTTCAGTAGCTACGGCAATCGCTGCCAGCGCGTTTAACACGTTGTGCTCGCCTGGCAAGTTAACTGTTAAGCGCACATCTGCTAACCCTGCACGTCTAACCGTGAATGCGCTGCAATAGCCTGTTTGCTCGAAATCTAGCGCCTGCACATCAGCGTCATCGCTAAAACCGTAAGTCACTACACGACGACCAATACGTGGAATAAGCTCTCGTACAATAGGGTCATCGATACAGACTACTGCAACTCCATAAAAAGGCAGGTTATGCAGGAAATCAACGAAGGTTGTTTTAAGCTTTTCTAGATCACCTTCATAGGTATCCATATGGTCAGCTTCGATGTTAGTCACGACACTGACCATCGGCTGCAGATGTAAAAAGCTCGCGTCACTCTCATCAGCTTCAGCAATTAAGTAACGGCTATGACCTAATCGAGCGTTAGTACCTGCGCTATTTAACAAGCCGCCAATCACAAAAGTGGGATCGCGCTCTGCTTGACCATAAACACTTGCGATCAAACTCGTCGTAGTCGTCTTACCGTGAGTTCCAGCAACAGCGACACCATGACGGTAGCGCATCAGCTCAGCTAGCATTTCAGCCCGGCGCACCACGGGGATCCTAAGCGCTTTTGCTGCAACCAACTCAGGGTTGTCAGCGCTAATCGCGGTTGAAACAACAACCACGTCTACACCTTTAACTTGGCTTGCATCGTGGCCAATATAGATGGTCGCACCAAGTTGAGCTAATCGCTGAGTGACCGCACTTTCAGCGATATCTGAACCACTTAACTGGTAACCTTCATTAACAAGCACTTCCGCTATGCCGCCCATACCCGCACCACCTATTCCAACAAAATAGATGTGCTTAACCCTGCGCATTTCAGGGATCATGGATCTTAGCTGCGAATACTTCTCTGCTTTGTTACTCATCTCAACCCTTCTGTGCTAATCGAATACAGACGTTGGCGACTCTTTGAGTTGCATCTAAAATGGCAACGTCTCGAGCACGCTGGCCCATATTGCATAATGCTTGTTTATCAGATGCCAGCATCGACAATTTAGTCATTAACTTGCTGGTATCGACTATAGGCTGTGGCAGTAAAAATGCTGCGCCAGCGTTAACTAATACTTGGGCATTTTTAGTCTGATGATCATCTACCGCATGTGGGTATGGCACTAGCAAGCTCGGTAAACCGACTGCAGCTAATTCAGATACGGTTAACGCACCAGAGCGACACACCACCACATCAGCCCAGCGATAAGCCGCTTCCATATCATCAATAAACTCAGCAACGCTTACGCTGCCATCTTGGCCTAATCGTTGATATTCGGCTTTAACGCTCGCTAAATTATCACGCCCAACTTGATGCCAAACCGTCATTGAATGGGTTTTACTCACCCCTTCGAGTACGCTTGGCATGACATCATTAAAAATCTTTGCTCCCAAACTACCGCCTACAACGAGCACTTTTAGCGAATCATCGTTACAGGCAGGCTTTTGCTTTTCGCCAAGAGCGATAAGCTCTTTGCGGATAGGATTACCGACAGTTTCAGCTTTAATGTCGGTAAAGGTACCGTCAAAGGCACATAGCACCTCAGAGGCGATACGCGACAACAATCTATTGGTCATGCCCGGAATCGCATTCTGTTCATGCAACACCAAAGGTATGCCACACATCTTTGCTGCAACGCCGCCAGGACCGCTAGCAAAGCCGCCCATGCCCATCACCACATCGGGCTTAAATTTTTTAATAACAGCACGCGCTTGCATCACCGAACGTAGGATCTTAAATGGCGCAGCGAGCTTTCGCATCAAGCCATTACCACGCACACCTTTAATATCGATAAAGTCGATATCAAAGCCATGTTGTGGCACTAATCTCGCTTCCATTCGCTCTGCAGTGCCTAACCAACGCACTTTCCAGCCTTGCTGACTCAAATATTTAGCCACCGCTAGCGCAGGAAATACATGGCCGCCAGTTCCGCCAGCCATGATTAAAATGCGTTTTTCTTCAGCTTGGTTAGTCATTAATTCACTCATTGTTTACTTGTCCGGCCTTCAACGGCCTGAATAACACTTAATCGTCTTTCATGGTCTATTCGGATAAGCAACATGGCTGCCGCCGTCATGACCCACAAACTACTACCGCCATAGCTAATAAATGGCAGAGTTAATCCTTTGGTTGGTAACATACCAATACTGGCACCAACGTTTACCACGGTTTGAAAGCAGATCCAGATCCCGATGCCATAAGCAAGATAACCTTCGAATGCTCTTTCTAGTGCTAGACACATACTGCCGAGTTTAATCGCTCGCAGTGCAACAAATAGCAGCACTGCTAATACGGCGATAATGCCGATAAACCCTAACTCTTCGCCAATAACCGCAAAGATAAAGTCAGTGTGCGCCTCAGGCAGATACTCTAACTTTTGAATACTGTTGCCTAAGCCTTGGCCAAACCAATCACCGCGTCCATACGCCATAAGAGATTGAGTCAGCTGATAACCGCTACCGAACGGATCTTGCCACGGGTCGAGGAACGACGTTACTCGGCGCATTCGGTAGGGCTCAAGTAATACCAAGGCCACGAATGCTAATATCCCAGTTAAGATCAATGCGAAGAAGTCCAGTAATCGCGCGCCCGCTAAAAACAGTAACCCGACGGTACCCACAAACAGTACGACCACAGTACCTAAGTCTGGTTGCATCAAAATCAAAAACGCATATACAGCAAAAACAGCAATGGGCTTATAAAAGCCTTTAGCGTTTTCTCTAATCTCTTGGTGGCGTCGTACCAAGTAGCCAGCCATGTAGATGGCAAAGGCAAACTTAGCTATCTCGGCTACCTGAATACGGATTGGCCCTATCGATAACCAGCGGGTTGCTCCATTAACGGTTGTGCCCACAAACAGCACCGCGACCAGCATGACACCAACGACGACCAACAACCACGGACTAAAGTGTTGCCAATGGCGCATCTCTATTTGCAGCACCACCGCCGCAATAATAACGCAACCGACTAAGTAAGCGCCGTGACGCCACACAAAATGAAACGGATTGCCGGTCAAGGTTTGCGCCTCTGGCATAGAAGCTGACATCACCATCACAAAGCCAAAGCAGATAAGTGACAACACCGCAAACATTAACGGCCGATCATATAGCTGCATTCCTGGTGCCGAGGTGTCATTAAACAAATTCGGCAACGACCACTTAAAGCGGTTGCCAAATAAGCTTAACTGCTTCTCGCTACTCGCCATGAAGCGCTTCTACTAAGCTGCGAAATTCATCCCCGCGAGCCATAAAGTTGGGGTACATATCTAAGCTGGCGCATGCTGGTGACAAAATCACGATATCACCTGCTGTCGCTATCTCATGCGCCTTGGCAACAGCCTCTGCCATTGTCTTTACTTTTATTGAGTCCGCTTTTAACGCCGCGACTTTATCGCCATCTTTACCCAACGTGATTAGCTGGCTGACTTTGCCTAGTACTGGTACTAACGGAGAAAAGTCTGCACCTTTGCCGTCGCCGCCAGCGATCAAGATCAGTTCACCTAAGTGATCACTTAAGCCCTCGATTGCTGCGACAGTCGCGCCAACATTGGTCGCCTTAGAGTCGTTGACATAAGTCACGCCAGCAATATCAGCAATCACTTCACAGCGATGAGCTAATCCACTGAATGTCTTAGCGACCTCGATTTGAAAATCTCGCCCAATACCTGCTGCAGTTGCTAACGCCATTGCCGCTATGACATTTGCATGGTTATGACTTCCCACAAGCACCACATCGCTAACAGACATAATCTGGCTGTTACCTTGCACGACCATTCCACCTGAAATTCCCCAGTCATCAACTTCTGGCGCATTTAAACCAAAACTTTGCTGATTAGTCGGATTATTCGGAATGGTTAATGGGTCTTCGCGATTAAACAGCACCATTTTGGTTTGTTCATACAGCTTAAGTTTTGCCTGGCGATATGACTCTAGATCGCTGTAACGATCCATATGGTCTTCGCTAATGTTGAGGCAAGTTGCTGCTGTGCAGTGCAAACTCTGGGTAGTTTCAAGCTGAAAACTCGATAACTCTAAAATATATAAATCTTTAGGCTTCAGTAGTAGGTCCAAGGCTGGTATACCGATATTGCCACCAACAGCGTATGAACAACCGCTGGCTTTAGCCATCTCGCCCACTAAGGTTGTGACCGTGGTTTTACCGTTAGAACCGGTAATACCAATCACTTTAGCAGAGGTTTTGCTCACTTCTCTCGCGAAAAGTTCCACATCACCAATCACCTCAATCCCCATATCGAATGCGACCCTAACTTCTGGGGTTTCGCATGCTATACCAGGACTGATGATGATCTGCTGCGCTTGCACTAAATAGCGACAATCAAATCCACCCGCGACTAACTCTACTTGAGGAAAGTCTGCCGCTAAGGTGTCAGCACCAGGAGGCTGAGTTCGGCTATCCATCACTAAAGGGACAATGCCTTGCGCACACAGGTAACGCACAACAGATAAGCCTGTTGCACCTAAACCTAAAACGATGTGTGAATATTGCTGCGCCATATCAGACCTATGTAATCCTGTTGTTTAAATTAACTGTGCTATCTAATTTCAAGCTGTTATTTAGCTTATCTAAGCTTTAATGTCGCCAATCCAAGTAGGACGAGGAACAAAGAAATAATCCAAAAACGTACAATCACTCTCGGCTCCGGCCAGCCCTTCAACTCATAATGATGATGAATAGGTGCCATGCGGAAGATGCGCTGTCCACGCAGCTTATAAGAGCCAACTTGTAGGATCACCGATACCGTCTCCATCACAAAGACGCCACCCATAATCACCAATAAGATTTCTTGACGAACCAACACCGCAATTGCGCCTAAAGCTGCACCTAGCGCTAAAGATCCAACATCACCCATAAAGACTTGCGCTGGATAAGTGTTAAACCACAAGAAGCCTAGGCCTGCACCAACAATTGCGGTACAAACAATCACAAGCTCACCCGCACCAGGCAAGTAAGGAAGATGTAAGTAGCTAGCAAACTGAACGTGACCAGACAGGTAAGCAATCAAGGCAAATGCTGCCGCGACCATAACCGTCGGCATAATCGCCAAACCGTCGAGACCGTCAGTTAAATTCACTGCATTGCTTGAGCCCACAATAGTGAAATAAACCAGCACGATAAAGAAGCCGCCAAGCTGAGGCATAATATCTTTAAAGAAAGGCACGACTAACTGGGTTTCACCCGGGCTTTGTGCTGATGCATATAAATACACTGCTATAACTAGTGCAGCCAAAGATTGCAGTAAGTACTTCCACCGAGCAATTAAGCCTTTAGTGTCTTTACGCACCACTTTACGGTAATCATCAATAAAGCCGATTAAGCCAAAGCTACCTAATACAAACAGCACTACCCATACGTAACGGCTACCAAGATCGCCCCACAACAACACACTAATAAACACACCGGCAAGGATCAATAATCCCCCCATCGTTGGCGTGCCGCGTTTGCTAAAGTGCGATTCAGGACCATCATTGCGCACGACTTGGCCAATTTGCATTAGCTGCAGCCGAGCAATCATCTTCGGTCCCCACCAAAGACTAAATACCATTGCCGTCATCAAGCCTAAGATTGCTCGAAAGGTGACATAAGAAAATACGTTAAACCCACTGTAAAACTGGGTTAAATACTCAGCCAGGTAAACCAGCATTAAACAAACTCCCCGCGACCATAGGCCATTGTTAAAGCTTCTACTACACGTTCCATTCTCGCACTGCGAGAACCTTTCACTAGCACTGTGATTTCAGCCGGTAACTCATTAATGTATTGAATTAATCCTGCAACTAAATCATCGATATCGTGATAGTGAGTGGAACCAAAAGCATGACTTGCACCTTCGCTTAGCGTACCGACACAAAACAGCGCGTTAACGCCTTTGGCCTTGGCTAATTCCCCAAGCTCACAATGCAAAAGGGCGGCATTGTCGCCTAATTCACCCAAATCGCCCAGCACTAAACAGCGATTTCCTTTAATTTCTTGAAGCCAGTCAATTGCCGCCCCCACTGAAGCCGGATTTGCATTGTAACTGTCATCAATCACTGTCACTCGTCCAAGTTGACTTGGCAGCATACGTCCTTTTACAGGTTGTAGCTGACTAAGTCCTTGGCAGATCTCAGCTAAAGACAGATCCAGTGCAAGGCACATGCTTGTAGCGGCCAATGCATTTGACACCTGATGACGTCCCGCTAACGGCAATTTAACTCTATGTACTTCTGCACCGTAGCAAAGGCTAAAGGCATAACGTCCATAGGCGTCAGCCATCAAATCTGTTGCAAAAACATCAAGATCTCTCGACGTTTCATTTTTAACGCCAAAACATAACTGCTTAACATGGCTAGACGCCTGAAGCATGACATCAGCAAATGCATCATCGGCATTAATCACCGCGGTGCCACCAGTGCCAATATGGTTAAAGATCTCAGATTTGGCCTTAGCCACGCCCTCTAAAGAACCAAAGCCCTCAAGGTGAGCCGACGCCACGTTATTGACCATGGCAACACTTGGCTTAACTAAGCTAGAGGTATAATCAATCTCACCAGCATGGTTTGCTCCGAGTTCAAATACGCCAAATTCATCACCCGCTTGTAACCTTAATAGGGTCAAGGGCACACCAATTTCGTTATTGAAATTGCCTGCGGTATAAAGCACTTGATGTTTCTGCGTCAAAATTGTCGCAATCATCTCTTTTACGCTGGTTTTACCGTTTGAACCGGTTAATGCCACACAAACTGGGGCAAGCTTTTCACGCACATATGCACCAATCTCACCCATCGCCTTTTGACTATTACTGACGATAAGCTGGCTGGCATTTATCGGCAACTCCCGCTCAACCAGCAACGCATTAGCACCCGCGTCGACTGCAGCTTGTGCAAAAACGTGGCCATCAAAATTCTCGCCTTTCAGTGCCACAAACAGGGTTTGGCTGTTTACTGCACGACTGTCGCTTGAAACGCTATCTATCAGCACGTCGCTGCCAACAAGTTGACCATTTAAGCGGCTCGCTAGCTCGGCCAAAGAAACGCTAATCATGCTTCACCTTCTGCAATGGCTCTTGTAAATGCTCTTTCATCGTAATTCAATCTTGCACCATTAATCTCTTGATAGGTTTCATGACCTTTACCTGCTAGCAATACCATATCGCCCGCAACTGCCTGAGCCACAACTTCTTTAATAGCCGCTTGACGATCAACTTGTGTTAACGCGTCTTCAGGCCGCTGTAGCCCCGCTAAAATATCGGCAATAATTGCATTCGGATCTTCACTGCGCGAGTTATCGTTAGTCACCATCACCTTATCGGCAAACTGCTCTGCACTTGCGGCCATCATAGGGCGCTTGCCCTTATCTCTGTCGCCACCACAACCGAACACACACCAAAGCAGGCCTTTACAATGCACTCTGAGCGCTTTTAGCGCCTGCTCAATAGCATCTGGAGTGTGGGCATAATCAACCACCAATGTGACGCCATTTTTAGTGGTAAAACGCTCCATACGACCTGCTACCGGCTCCAGCTTTTCTGCTAGTGCCACCAGCGCATGCATATCTTCACCGAGTAGGTAAAGCGCGCCTAGGGCTGCTAATAGGTTTGAGAGGTTAAAGTCGCCGAGTAACGGAGAGTTAAGCTTGGCCTCACCCGTTGGCCAAACCAAGGTGCATGACACGCCACCATCATGAAAATGACAATCTTTGCTATAAATGGCAGCCTTGGCATCCGCTTTGATACTAAAGCCGATAAGCTTGTCTGACGCTAGCTCTGCAAGCCAGTCTCGACCTAAGGCATCATCACAATTAATTAAGCCCGCGCGTAGGCTGGCAAATTGGAACAAGCGCTTTTTGGCTGCACCATAGGCATCCATGGTGTGATGATAATCTAAGTGATCACGACTTAAGTTGGTAAATACCGCCACATCAAATGGAACTGCCTCGACCCGCCCTTGCACTAGACCATGGCTAGAGACTTCCATTGCGCAGGTATCGGCGCCGCGTTGTTCAAAATCTTGCAACTGTTTAATAAGCGTGATGGGATCGGCGGTGGTGTTGCCACTATCAACAAGTTCGCCCCACAAACCATTACCTAAGGTCCCCATCACCGCAGTTGTTTTACCCTGCAATAATTGCAACTGTGCCACTAGCTGAGTCACAGAGGTTTTGCCATTAGTCCCTGTCACGCCAATAATTTGGGGGCGCGATTGAGACAGTGGATAAGCTTGCGCAGCCAAGGCTGAAATTTGTCTATTCAGCTGGAAAAATAGGATCTGGAGCCCAGCCTCATTGATAACCTTACCGTGCTCATCGGGTGAGTCGGTATGCACTAAGGCTGCGACTGCACCGCGCTCAAAGGCTGCAGTAATATATTTGCGACCATCGACTTGATAGCCTGGAATAGCAACGAACAGGTAGCCAGCTTGTACAGCACGGCTATCTAGTGTGAGCTCCAAGAAGTCTTCGGCTCCCGAATAATGGAACCATGGCGCTAATAGATCGCGTATTAGCATTATTCAACACTCCTAGAATTAGCAGCTAAACGGACCTTTTCACGATTTGAAATAGGCTCAACGTTTAGCATTTGTAAAGCACCTGACATGACCGCGGCAAAAACGGGCGCCGCAACATCGCCGCCATAATAGCGATCGCCTTTTGGCTCATTCACTACAACGGCAATGGCGAGTTTAGGATTGTGCACAGGAGCAACGCCGGCAAATAACGCTACGTAGTCTTCGCCATAACCACCGGCTACCGCCTTACGTGCAGTACCGGTTTTCCCCGCTACTGGATAACCTTCAATATGGGCCTTACGCGCGGTGCCACCTTTTTCTGTCACTCCAACCAACATCTCCATGACACCTTGTGCCACTTCAGGAGAAAGCACTTGGGTACCTTCAGGCTTTTGTTTTAGTTTTAAAATCGAAACTGGGTACAGTACGCCCTTGTTGCCCAAAATTGAGTACATTCTTGCAAGCTGTAGTGGTGTGGCCATTAAGCCGTAACCAAAAGACAAGGTCGCACGTTCAAACTCAGACCAACGACGACGGTCGTGAATAAGCCCGGCACTTTCACCTTCTAAATTTATTCCAGAATAATTACCCAGCCCCATGGTTTGGTAGGCGCCTAATAGTTCCTGCACAGGCATAGATAACGCAATCTTTGTCATACCCACGTTACTGGAATGCACCAAAATGCCACTCAGGGAAAGATCGCCATAGTTTCGACCGTCACGGACGATTTTACCGCCGATGCGCATACGACCAGGATTGGTCTTAATAATCTGATCAGCCTTAATGGTGCCAGCTTCGAGTGCCGCTGCGACCACAAATGGCTTGATAGTAGAACCAGGCTCATAGGAGTCAGTTAGGGCGCGGTTACGCATACGATAACTTTGCAGGTTTTCGCGAGAATTAGGGTTGTACGATGGCGTGTTAGCCATTGCCAATACTTCACCGGTATGCACATCTAACACCACGATAGAACCGGATGTTGCTTGGTTAATCTCAGTGGCTTTTTTAAGCTCGCGATAGGCAAGCTGTTGAATGCGTTGGTCAATACTTAGCACTAAGTCATTAGGGCTCTCGCCCTCCTGCACCATATCAAGACGCTCGACGACATGACCGTCACGTGACTTTCGTACTTTTTGCTTGCTCGGCGTGCCAGTTAGCCAGTCGTTATAGCTATTTTCAAGCCCTTCAATGCCTTTATCATCGATATTGGTGATACCTACTAACTGCGCCGAGATCTCACCGGTTGGGTAATAACGACGTGATTCAGGCTTAAGGTAAACACCCGGTAGCTTTAACTGTTTGATATAGTCGGCAACCGCTGGAGTCACTTGGCGTTTAAGGTAGGTAAAGCGTTTACGAGGATTAGACTGAACACGTTTAAGAATATCTTCTTTTGGCTCATGCAAAACATCCGCTAATGCTTGCCAGCGGCGCATATCAGCAAAACCATTCTTGTCATGAACTACTTTAGGATCGGCATATACCGCTTTGACCGGCACACTCACCGCGAGCATCTCACCATTACGGTCGGTGATGAGGCCACGCTGCACTTCACGACTCGTGGTGCGCAGTGTACGCATGTCACTTTGGTGACGTAGCATTTCAGGCTCGATGATTTGAATATAAGCAGCTCGGCCAACCAAACTGGTAAACAGCAGGCAAACAAAAGCCACCACGACGTATAAACGCCATTGGATTAACTGTGGTTTTTGTTTACGCTTTGCCTGTTTGCTCATGGCACTCTTACGACAACCTCATCTTTTGGTAGCGGACGATTCATATTAAGCTCTTTAGTCGCTATGCGGGTTATACGGCTATGCTCAGACCGTGACTGCTCTTCTAAAAGCAAGTTACGCCATTCAATATCTAGCCTGTCTCTTTCTTGTAATAACTGATCCCACTGGCTGGTGTACTTTCGTCCTTCATGACTGGTGTACACCACCGCAATCGCATTTAGCATCACCAGCAATGCTAAGATCATGACCCATTTGTGATGCCAAAGATCTAGCAACACGATTCGAGTTAAATTCAATTGCGATTTACTCACGCTAACCTCTAGCTCACTTACACTTCGTAAGGTAAGCGTTGGGCAATACGCAGCACCGAGCTACGTGCTCTTGCGTTACGCTCAATCTCTTCTGCTGAAGGCTTAATCGCTTTACCAACGCCCTTGAGCTTACGTGACTTATTAATCTCTTCTTCAGTAATAGGCAGGCCATGAGGTACGCTTTCGCCTTGGCTATTACGACGAATGAAGCGTTTTACCATACGGTCTTCAAGCGAATGGAAGCTGATCACTGACAAGCGACCTTCTGGCGCTAACACGGTTAATGCGCCTTCTAGAGCCTGGTCAATTTGCTCTAGTTCACTGTTGATATAAATACGGATAGCTTGGAATACGCGAGTAGCTGGATGCTTATTACGCTCTTTGTTCTTAGTGATTCGAGCGATTAAGTCCGCAAGCTCTTTGGTGCGCAAAAAAGGGGCTTTCTCACGATCGGCTGCGATACAGCGAGCAATATGGCGCGCATTTTTCTCTTCGCCATAGGTTTTAAACACCCACGCCATATCTTCGATTTCGGCGCGAGCAATCCACTGGGCTGCAGTTTGTCCCTGAGAGTTGTCCATACGCATATCTAATGGGCCGTCTCTTAAGAAACTAAAACCACGTTCCGCATCATCGAGCTGAGGCGATGAAACGCCAAAGTCCAACAACACGCCATCAATTTTGCCTTTCAGGCCTAACTCTTCTACATAGTCTGCCAACTGGCCAAAACCACCATGCACAATTTGAAAACGGCTATCATCTTTAAACTGCTGCGCCGCTGCGATCGCCTGCGGATCACGATCGATAGCAATCAATCTTCCATTCGGTCCAAGTTCTTCAAGAACTTTTCTAGAATGACCACCACGACCAAATGTGCCATCGATATAGATGCCATCAGGTTTTATGTTTAAGCCAGCAACTGTTTCCGTTAACAGGACTGATAGGTGTTCAAATTCTTGTGTCATGGGTTTCTTCTACTTTTAAGTATCACTCGCTAAAGTGAAAAATCTGCCAAACGTTCGTTAGCAGCCAAATCTTCATTAAGAATCGCTAATCGACTCTGCTCAATCTGTTGTTGCCATGCCGCTTCGTCCCACAGCTCAAACTTGTTGAGCTGACCGACTAACATCGCCCGCTTATCTAAGTTGGCATATTGACGTAAAGGCGTTGGTAACAGCATGCGACCGTTACCATCTAATTCACATTCGTGGGCGTATCCGAGCAACATGCGTTTAATTGCTCTTTCGGTAGGCTGTGTGTCGGAAAGTAACGCGAGTTTAGCTGCAACTTTGTCCCACTCTTGAATGGGATACAGCAATAAACAAGAGGATTGAATATCTACAGTGATCACAAGTTGACTATTATGGCAGGCGTGCAGCGGCTCACGGTATCGCTTTGGTATTGCGATCCGTCCTTTTGTATCAAGGTTTATAGCGCTGGCCCCAGAAAACACCTTATTGTCATCCCTGTTATTCTATAAATTACCCACAAATATCCACATTTCCCCACAACAGCTAAGTTTAGGGATAGAACGCAAGACTTGTCAAGGAAAGCCGCTTATTTAAGATCCAGCAACCAAGCGGGTTAGCAGCGCATTTTGATTAAAATAAAATGAATAAGCCTACTAGGGATTTAAGTGGGGATGCTATGTGACTTCTGGGCTAAAAAGTAGGAAAAACAGACAGAAGACAGGGGGGCATTGACCGCATTTAAAGCCCATTGTGGATATTTCCCCCATAAAATTGGCGTTAACGCAGATGACCTTATTCAAAATTGCCAGATAAAAGCACAGTAGCATCGAGATGACTTAGCTTTAAATTAATCATAATTAACCAAATTGGTTGCAAATTACGCCTCCAATACAGGATAAATTTGCTCACCTCAAAATAAAGGCTAAATTTTAACCAGCTCATGCCGATAAATAGATAATCACATTTAATGCTGGGGTGCCAAATGATTAGTCTAGATAGTGTATATGCCATGCTTGCTAAGCCGGTCTTATCGAAGCTAAAGACTAAGGAAAAAGTAAAGCGTATCGATAATAGTGCTGCAATCAGTGCCGATAGCCATGAGCCGCCACAGTCTCAACTACCGCCTCACCTAGAAAGGCGCTCTTCAAGCGATGATAGGCGCAAAGATCAACAAATTGCTTACCAACTCGACCCCAGCCTAGAGAGAAGAAAAGGCGCAAGCAAAGACCGCCGAGCTAAAGAAGCACAAGATAATCCAGAAGAACTGACTCTGCCGCAAATAGCTCAATCAGCTGAGGCGACTCATTCTAACCAGCCAACTCATTTTAACGAGCCTGCTAGCTCAACAGAGTCTGAACCCGCAACAAAACAGAGTGAGTCGATCCACACTAAGATCGACATCAATGTATAGCTTTGTGGTTAGTGGTTATCGCTTAGCGGATCCGAGCCACAGCATCTTGCCAGCCTTGATATAAGCTATCGCGTTTTTGTGCCGTGATCTGTGGCGTAAAGCTACGCTCCACTCCCGCTTTCAGCTTTAGCTCATCAGTTGACTCCCAAAACCCGACCGCCAATCCCGCTAGAAATGCGGCCCCCATGGCCGTGGTTTCAGTTAAATCAGGCCGCTGAACTTCAACATTGGTAATATCTGACTGAAACTGCATTAAGAAATCGTTCGCTACCGCACCGCCATCGACTTTAATCTGCTTAAGCTCAACATGACTATCTTTAGCCATGGCATCAAGCAAATCACGACTTTGATAAGCTATCGCTTCAAGTGCGGCCCTAATGATATGGTTACGATTAGCGCCCCGAGTTAACCCCACTAAGGCGCCCCTCGCGTCTGGATCCCAGTATGGCGCGCCCAAACCGACAAACGCAGGAATTAAATATACCCCATGGGTATCTTCAACTTTAGAGGCAAAGTATTCGGTATCTTGTGCATCACGAATAAGCCCCAGCTCATCTCTAAGCCATTGCACTGTGGCGCCGCCCATGAAAACCGAGCCCTCTAGCGCGTAATTCACCTCACCATTAGCACCAATGGCTATAGTGGTTAATAGCCCATGCTGTGACTGAACGGCCTCAAGACCGGTATTCATTAATAAGAAACACCCGGTGCCATAAGTATTTTTTGCCATCCCCTCTTCAATACAAAGCTGACCAAACAATGCCGCCTGCTGATCGCCAGCCATACCTGCTATAGCAATATGGCTACCTTCACCCACGATACGAGTATGACCGTAAACAGCCGAAGAAGGTTTGACCTCTGGTAAAATTGAACGCGGAATATTGAGCGCCTTAAGCAGAGTCTCATCCCACTCTTGGGTGTGAATATTAAATAACAGGGTGCGCGATGCATTCGTTGGATCGGTGACATGGGCTTGTCCCTCGGTGAGCTTCCACACCAGCCAGGTATCAATCGTGCCGAATAGCAACTCACCTTTTTCCGCGCGCTCCCTCACTCCTGCTACATTATCCAGAATCCACTTAATTTTTGTGCCAGAGAAATAAGGATCAAGCAGTAAACCTGTTGCTTGCTTAACATAATCTTCCAGCCCCTGTGCTTTTAAGTCATCACAGATAGCTTTACTACGACGGCATTGCCATACAATTGCATTGTAAACCGGCTTGCCTGTCGCTTTATCCCATATCACAGTGGTTTCGCGCTGGTTGGTAATGCCGATAGCGGCAACATCTTCACTATGAATGTCAGCTCGCGCTAATGCCTCAATGAGTGTCGAACTTTGCGAAGCCCAGATCTCCATCGCGTCATGTTCAACCCAACCCGGTTTTGGGTACATCTGACTAAACTCACGCTGGCAGCTAGCGACCATATTGGTATTGTGATCAAACACGATGGCTCGAGAACTAGTAGTACCTTGATCCAGTGCAATGATGTATTTCTTTGACACGTATGCTTTCCTTATTGACGCGTTTCTTTTAATAGGCCGATCTCTGGCTGAACAATGCCTGGCTCGCTGCTCTCTACCCATGTGGTTTGATCACAAGCATGGGCAGGGTAATACCAAACCGCACTAATTTTATCGCCCGATAACTGATAAACACCAAGGCTACACTGACTACTTTGCTCACCTTCATGGCTCCAAGTCACCTCTTCAACGGTACTGACATAATTTGCCGACACGACTATCTGCCTCAATGTGGCATGGGCGTCAGTTAGACTGGAAAAATAGTCCGTCATAGCCGCCCCCAGCTCATGCTGAGTCGCTGTTTCAACATCCATTTTAGTGCCCGATAAATTAAACCAATGCACATTAGGCGTAGTATGTTGCAGTAACTGCTCGACACTATGATTATTAAAGCCTTGAATAAACTGTTTTACGACTGTCACAGAATCGGGCTGTTGAGCTTCAATCGCTAAAGTATTACTAGCGCTAGCCAGTGGCGATACGCTCATCAATGCTGAACCGATAGCCAGTAACCAAATCTTGGGTTTCATGGTGAACCTCTTATTTATTTTTATGCTTTTGGGCAGTGGGTTGAATAACGCACTACAAGGAGACCTTGTAGTTATCATCATCTAAATGTGCTTCATTCTTTTTTACCACGAAACTGACCGCTCATCCAACTCAGCAGTAGTTATACCCATCAGTATAAGAAAGTGCTCGACTCAGTATGTTGTTGGCAAACGAATTAAAGGCCAATAAATGATGCTATTGTTGACCGCGCTCTACATGCAAGTGCTCCCCGGCAAAGTCATTTAACTAGAAGTCATTTAACGTAAAAGTCGGCAGCGAAATGTTCTAACAAAAAGCCTCGCATAGGCGAGGCTTTAAATTAAAACTGTCAGGGCTAAACACCTTAATTGTGGCTAAGGTAAGTCCCGTACTAGAGGCTACATTAGAAGCGGTAAGTCGCCTGAACACCAACTAGAATGATGTTGCCGCTAACCTGACCTTCGAAAGTACCGCCAAACATAGCAGAGTCAGCTTCATGTTCATGAATTGGAGACTCATCAGCAAAGATGTAAGTTGCACCAAAATCGAAATCTAGGTTGTCGCTATACTGGTAACCATAACCCACGCTCAACCATAAACGGTCAACTTCAGGAATTGTGGTTGTACGATTAGCATCAGACACTGCAGCTTGGTCGTAAGCAACACCTGTTCTTAGCGTTGATTTTTGTGACAACTGGTAAGTTGCACCAACGGCAAAACGGTAGTTGTCTTCCCAGTTCTCTTGCTTAACTAGAATAGGATTGGCAGAGATCTCTGGGATCATTGCTTCTAGCTTTTCAAACGAACTCCAATCAGTCCAGTTAACACTTGCGTGGATAGCAAGTTTCTCAGTCAACTGATGGAAGCTAGCAATTTCTGCTGTAGCTGGAAGTGCAAGCTCCATTGATCCATCATAATGACTAGAAGGTGCTTTACCTTGCATTAGCATGGCAACGTCAAAACCTAGACCTTTAGCGTCGCCTTCAAGGTTTTGCTCTACTTCAGAGCGGTAGTTAAAACCGATACGGTTATCGGCGTTAATCTGCCATGCACCACCTAACTGCCAACCCCAAGAGATGTCATCGCCTTCCATATACTTAAGCGTCGAGCCTGCAGGCACGATTGTTCCTGTTGGAGCCTGAGCGCCGAAACTTCCTTCACCAAGAACCAAACGCACACCCGCACCAACACTGAATTGCTCGTTTATGCGATATGCAACGTTCGGGTTGATTTCGATTGCCATAATCGAAGCTTCATTACCAAACTGAGTCGCAAGGAAGTCATCATCTAGTTCAGTCGCCATACCGAAGTTACTGCCAACGGCTAAACCAAGGAACCATTGGTCATTTAACTGATGAGATACGTAGAAGTTAGGAACTACGGCATCGCCAGCGATATCTTTTGCTGATGATGGTGTTGTAACACCATTTGATGTGACGTAACCATCGACATCAATATCTGGCATAACCAATATCGCACCCGTGCTAAGTTGAGTGCCTTCTAAATAGGTAAGCATCGCAGGGTTACGAAATTGCGCAGCAGCGTTATCGGCCATGGCTGCTTCACCAGCATACGCACGACCCAACCCAGTTGCAGAGTATTCAGCTAATTGAAAACCAGCAGCTTGAACCTGTGTAACCGTCCCCAAAAGTGCTGTACTCACAGCAAGAGTTATTAAACGCTTATTCATTTGTTATCTCTAATTATGTTAACAAGAAGTAGAGTATTAACTCCACTTTTTAATGTCGGCGATTTTACAACTGCAGAATATCTTTTCAAGTACTTTATAAAAAACAGCACAAAACACTGGCAAAAATAACGACAGGCAGAATAAATATAGAAGAGATCACACTTTAAAACATAAGAACTGTGCCAGCATCAGGGGTTACCGTCGCTGAATGATATTAATGATTGGTTACACACTGAGGAAATAAACTTATTAATCATAAGGATAGCACCAAGATATGGCGCGTACGAATGTACTCTATAAATTAAGCCAAATAGTAGTGATAATAACTGGCACATTTATAAGATCAGATTCATTCAGACGGGGATACACAATCAAATAAAACAAAAACAGCAACTTAACTTATATAGCAAAGGCTAAATTAAACAAAGCCATTTAGAAAAAAATCTAAATGGCTTCAGCAAAACTCAATAATGGTACAGCTGTACGCTAATTTTTAGTCGCTTTTTTAATGTATTTAGACTCTCCAAGATGGAATGTTAGCTTCATAATTAGCAATCGTATCGGCATGTGACAGGGTTAGCCCAATCGCATCTAATCCATTTAATAAATTGTGTCTTGCCGACTGAGCAATATCAAAATGGAATACCGCGCCTGAAGGACTGGTCACTGTTAAAGCCTGAAGATCAATACCGATCTCCGCCCCTTCTTCAGCTTCAACCTCAGTCATTAGCTGTTTAACTTCTGCGTCAGCGAGCTTTACCGGCAACAAACCATTATTAATAGAGTTACCATAAAAGATATCGGCAAAGCTTGGCGCAATAATCACTTTAAAACCAAAATCAGCCAATGCCCATGGTGCATGCTCTCGGCTTGAACCACAGCCAAAGTTTTCCTGCGACACCAAAACTGACGCCCCCTTATAGCGAGGCTTATTCAAAGTAAAATCAGGATTTGGCTTATCGCCTGCATCATCTAGATAACGCCAATCATGAAATAAATGAACACCAAAGCCGTCTCGGGTCACCTTAGACAAAAATTGCTTAGGGATGATCTGGTCGGTATCGACGTTTGCACTATCTAAGATAACCGCAAGCCCCGTATGTGAGATAAATGGTTGCATGCTGCTCTCCTAGTATGGTTTACGAATATCAACAAAATGACCCGCAACCGCTGCGGCGGCTGCCATAGCTGGACTCACTAAGTGAGTACGACTACCTCGTCCTTGTCGACCTTCAAAATTACGATTACTGGTCGAAGCGCAGCGATCGCCTGCTTCTAACTTGTCATCGTTCATCGCTAAACACATAGAGCAGCCCGGTAAGCGCCACTCAAAGCCTGCATCTAAGAAGATTTTATCTAAGCCTTCTGCTTCTGCTTGCTCTTTCACTAGACCCGAACCCGGCACGACGATGGCTTTAACACCGTCAGCCACCTTGCGACCTTTAGCATGCACCGCTGCTGCGCGTAGATCTTCAATGCGAGAGTTGGTACACGAACCGATAAATACCTTATTAATGCTGACATCGGTCATTAAGGTGCCCGCGGATAAATCTACGTACTCTAGCGCTTTCTCAATGCTGGTTTTGACCGTAGGGTTGCTTTCTTGAGCGGGATTAGGAACCAGTTGATCGATCGCCACGACTTGTCCAGGGTTAGTGCCCCAGGTTAATTGTGGTGCAATATCTTTAGCTTCAATCACTACGGTCGCGTCAAATACGGCATCGGCATCAGTTTTTAGCTGACTCCATGCTTTAACTGCTTGCTTCCAGCTTGTGCCCTTAGGTGCAAACTCACGACCCTCTAAGTACTCAGCTGTTGTGGCATCGGGTGCTATCATGCCTGCTTTGGCGCCCATTTCGATGGCCATATTACAAACTGTCATGCGGCCTTCCATCGTTAAGGCTTCAATCGCTTCACCGCAGAATTCGACCACATAGCCTGTACCGCCATCCATACCAATTTTGCCAATAATGGCCAGCACGATATCTTTAGCCGTAATGCCATCAGCAACATGACCGCGCACTTCAATCTTCATCGTCTTAGCTTTAAGCTGGCGCAAAGTTTGCGTTGCCATCACATGCTCGACTTCAGAGGTTCCAATGCCAAAGGCCAGCGCACCAAAAGCGCCATGGGTTGCAGTATGTGAGTCGCCACATACAATTACGGTACCCGGCAAGGTGATACCTAGCTCTGGGCCCATCACATGTACAATACCCTGGTTTTTATGGTGGATATCATAAAGACGTACACCGAACTCTTTACAGTTACGCTCTAGGGTTTCAACCTGCGTGCGCGCCATTGGGCTTAACGCATCTAAACTGGCACTCGTGGTGGAGGTATTGTGATCCATCGTCGCGAAGGTTTTTTCTGGTGCACGTAATTTACGCCCAGCCACTTTTAGTCCACTAAAGGCTTGAGGAGACGTCACTTCATGCACTAAATGCCGATCTACATAGATAATTGGCGCCTCACCTTCGGCTGTAAACACAATATGGTTATCCCATACCTTTTCATATAATGTCTTAGCCATGACTACACTCCTTCTCGCACAAGCTTGGCAATATAATCACCCATCTCGCTGGTTGATTTAGCGTTGTGGCGATCTTCAGTAGCAAGTAGCTCACCAGTTAGGTAACCGTCACTCAATGCCTGACCGACTGCATTTTCAATCGTTGTTGCCGCCTCTTCTTGCTTTAGGCTATGACGCAGTAATAATGCAGCCGAAAGAATTTGCGCTACTGGGTTAGCAATGCCTTGACCAGCAATGTCAGGTGCACTACCACCAGCAGGTTCATACAAACCAAAGCCTGAGCTATTCATGCTAATAGAGGAAAGTAAGCCCATCGAGCCTGTTAACATGGCAATTTCATCAGAGATGATGTCGCCAAAAAGGTTAGAGCACAGCATGACGTCAAATTCATCGGGACGACGGAGTAGTTGCATGGTCGCGTTATCGATATAGATATGTTCTAGCTCAACATCTGGAAAGTCTTTAGCAACCTCTTCAACCACTTCTCGCCATAACACTGAACAAGCAAGTACATTGGCTTTATCGACAGAGGTGACTTTCTTACGACGCCCTTGCGCGGTTTCAAAGGCGATTTTTGCAATGCGTCGGATCTCTTTGCGGCTATAGCGCATAGTATCAAACGCTTCTTCGTTTTCGCCTTCACCTTGGCGCCCCTTAGGCTTACCAAAATAGATCCCGCTTGTTAACTCGCGAACACAAACCACATCGAAACCACGAGAAGAGATATCACTACGCAGCGGTGACATATGCTCAAGGCCTGCGTGTAATTTGGCTGGGCGCATATTACAGAACAGCTCAAAGTGGCCGCGAAGTGGTAATAAGGCACCACGCTCAGGTTGATCGTTTGGTGCTAAGTGTTCCCATTTAGGACCGCCTACTGAACCAAATAGTATCGCATCAGCAGCTTCACAGCCTTTTAGGGTTTCTGCAGGAAGTGGGCAGCCATGATTATCAATAGCAGCGCCGCCAACATCGTACTCAGAATACTCAATAGAAAGTGTAAAACGTTGTTCAACTGCTTTTAACACCTTACGTGCTTCAGCCATCACCTCTGGTCCAATGCCATCTCCGGCCAGTACTGCAATCTGATAACTCATACTTCGGCTCACTCCTGTGGTTTATTCTTCAATTTGTTCGTTAAACTTATTCTTACGCTCAAACACCTTAGTGTCGATTCGATGGCTTACACGCCACCGAGCTCTCTCTTGTTCTGTTGAATACGCTGTTTGCAATCAGCCACTTTATCGGCGCGCCATGTCAGGTTCATCACATGAATCAAGGCCTTGGCAGAAGCTTCAACAACGTCGGTTGCCAGACCCACACCATGGAAATTTTGCTCACGGTATTTAGCGGTAATATCCACCTGGCCTAATGCATTTTGCCCTTCGCCTTTTGCACTTAGCTGGTAACTAGTGATATTGGTTTCGCAGCCACTGGCACGGGCAACCGCTTTATAAGCAGCATCAACCGGACCGTTACCTGTCGCCGCCTCGGTAATTATTTCACCATTAACAGCCACTTTTACCGTCGCAGTGGCACTGCCTTCGGTTGAGTCTGAATGCACCACTAATTGCTGCAGCTTAAAATGATCATCGGCTTCAGCTTGCGCCTCCATAAAGGCTAACGCTTCTAAGTCATAATCAAACACCTGCCCCTTTTTATCTGCTAACGCCAGGAAGTCTTCATACAATACGTCCATATCGTAATCTTGCTCACCATAACCAAGCTCGCTCATGCGGTGCTTAATAACGTGGCGGCCAGAGCGTGAGGTCATATTTAAGTTATTACGATTAAGACCAATACTCTCAGGTGTCATGATCTCATACGTGTTTTGCGCTTTTAGCATGCCATCTTGGTGAATGCCTGATGAGTGAGTGAATGCATTCGCGCCAACAATGGCCTTATTCGCCTGCACCGGCATATTACAAAGTTGGCTCACTAAGCTAGATGTACGGTGGATCTCTTTGGCATTAATGCCCGTTTCCAAGCCTAACTCGCCCTTACGAGTTGATAGGATCATGGCGATCTCTTCTAATGAACAGTTACCCGCGCGTTCACCAATACCATTTACGGTACATTCAATTTGTCGTGCACCGTGCTGCACGGCAGTAATAGAATTGGCTACCGACAACCCTAAGTCGTCATGGCAATGCACTGAGATCACCGCCTGATCAATATTGGGGACGCGGTTAAACAGCGTTTGAATAATGCCGCCAAATTCGCTTGGCACCGTGTAACCAACCGTGTCAGGAATATTAATCGTGCGTGCGCCAGCCTTAATCGCCTCTTCCACCATACGGCACAAGTTATCGATAGGTGTGCGCCCGGCATCTTCACAGGAGAACTCAACATCATCGGTAAATCGACGCGCGTATTTAACCGCCCCAACTGCCATCTCTAACACCTGGTCAAACGAGCGCTTTAACTTACTTTCGACGTGAATGGTCGATGTCGATATAAAGGTGTGGATGCGAAACTGATCCGCTACTGACAAAGCCTGGGCCGCCGCATCGATATCTTTTTCTAATGCTCTGGACAAAGCACATACGCGACTATTCTTAATCGTTCTTGCAATTGTTTGCACCGACTCAAAATCACCCGGTGAAGAAACGGGAAACCCCACCTCCATCACGTCAACGCCTAAACGCTCTAACGCTAATGCAATTTGAAGCTTTTCTTTAACCGTTAAACTTGCTGCTAATGCTTGTTCACCATCACGTAAGGTGGTGTCAAATATAATCACTCGGTTAGACATCTATCTTCTCCATTGAACATCATTGTTCAGTTATGCGTTCACGTTGCTATTTGGCGTTTAATAGCGATTGCTTTAAATACAAAAAACCCCGCGTCTTGGCGGGGTTTATTAATGCAGGCTTATTTTTAAGCGTATAGCACTAAGTCCTCCGCGCAGATCCTGCGAGAATGAGAAAAAGGAGTCCTAGTAATACACGGGTATATATCATCACGTTAATTAACCTACTTTCTATTTGTTACGATTTTATATTCACCATAACTAGATAAATATTCCCAACACCATAGCGGGTTCGGTTAATTTTTAACGTGCATACGCATCAGTGTCAACCATAAATTAGCTTACTTCAGTTATTTTCAGGCTAATTATCGCTCTTAAAAGCGAAATAAAAGACAGTAATCGGCGTAATAACATGCAAGAACACGTTTTTATCGCAAAAAAGCAGACATATAATTAACCTGTCGCAATATTCTCGCGTCACAAGCTTTTTTATGCATATTTCATTTAGATTCGCTATAATGCGGCCTTATTCGATGGAAAGTGGGTAAGGGTTACCCTTGGAGCGTTTTAAAATGGATTTTCGTATTATGATCCTCAGCTTTACGCTGTGGCTTTCACCTGCGTATTCATTAACCCTAGAGCAGCTAGATCAGCTTAATACCACTGTCTATCAGTATCCCAGCAAAGCATTAAATACCATCCACGACTTCGAACAACAACTCCACGCCTATTTAGACCCCCAAGTTTTACAGCTGCGAATGAGCGCATTTAAGTGTGAAACCTATCTGCAGTTAGGGGAAAATGCAGCCGCAATTAACTTAGCGCGATTTAACGAAGCCAAAGCAAAACGCCTGAAGCTAGATGAAGCAAGACCTTACTTTCTCAACTGTATGGCCCAAGCATACGTTCACTATGGTAATTACCAACAAGCCCTGCCGTTAATTCATTCATCTATCACCATGTCTCGTCGCCTAAAACAACCCCAGGCCTTGATTAATGGCTTATGGCTCAGAAGTCAACTTGACGCTAAGGTTCAGCATAACGACACCGCTATTGAAGACTTACGTCTAGCGTTAGACCTTTATCCACAAGTTAAACAGCAAGATCAGCAGTGGCTACTCACGCCCATCGCCTACTTAAATGCATCCATGGCTAAGTTACTGATAGAAGAAAATGAACCCAAAGAAGCAAAGGCCTTTTTAGACAAGGCGCTCAAAGATGTTAATTCAGCAGGAAAAATAGCGCTTAACCTGGCAATTGATGCCGCTAACCTAGCCCAATCTAATCATCAAGCTAAGTTAAGGGATCATTACGTTCAGGTAGCACGCAGCAAGCTCGCAGAACTTGGTAGCCCTTTTGAACTAGCCAAGGCCTATATGCAAATTGCCTTTATTGATTTTAGTAGCAGTAAATATAGTAGTGCCGAACAACTGCTTCAATTAAGCATTAACACGTTTAAGAAAGAGTCTAACGCGAGCGCAACCATTAGCGCTTTACACCTATTAGCTCAGGTTAATTTGGCTCAAGGTCAAGAGGAGTTAGGCTTAGAGCAGATGAATGAAGCCATAGCGATTGCTCAACAAAAAAATCTATATACTGATCTAAAATTTTGTTATGCCGTGTTAGCTAAATACTTTGCCGAGAAGAAAGATTTTGCTTTAGCCTACGATTACCAGCTTAAGCAGTTCCAAGCTACCGAGAATGAAACTCTATTTATCCAAAATGTTTGGTTATCTCATTTAAAATCAGACTTAAGCCGCCAACAACAGGCCTCCGAACATCAGCAAAGTATCAACGCAGCAGTCGTACCCAGCCAATTAATTTCAGGTCAATTCTTACCAATTGTATTTATTCTTTTCAGCTTAATCATCTTTATCGCCTGGTATCACAAACAAACACCAAAAACATCGCCAACCTCTAAAGAGCCGACGCCGATAAAGCCTAATGCGACCGGCAAGCAAAAAATGGAAGATTTACTGAGTGTCAGTAAACACGCACATTATCCACTGTCATTGTTAGTACTCGACCCTAGTGGCGTGTTAAACAGTGATATGCCGATTATGATTGAACAACTAAAGACGAAGTTAAGAGAGCAAGATCAGCTGTTTTTACAATCTGAGCAGCAGCTGTTAATCATGTTACCCCATACTTCAGAGGCTGCCGCGATTAACGTCATCGAGCAGCTCTCCGGCACCATGGCGGTATGGCAAAACAACAGCAAGGTCAACATTGGTCTTGCCAGCATGCAGCAGTTTGATAACTTACAATCTATGATAAAGCGCGCCAATGTTAGCCAACTTAGACGACTCATTCCTGTCACTAACAGCCGCTAGACTTCAACCCTTCAAACATTGCAATAAATAGTCCTAAATAAGCTCAAAGGCTGATTAGCCTTCGGCAAGATAATCCGCTATTTCATCTAAGAACTCGCCACCAAACCGTTCAAGTTTACGCTCACCAACACCGTTTACCGCCAACATTTCTCCAGGACTGGTTGGTAATATCGCCGCCATCTCAGCTAACGTCGCATCGTTAAATACCAAATAAGGTGGTACATCTAACTCTTCAGCCAGCGTACGGCGCAGCAGTTTAAGCCTAGCAAACAGCTTACGATCGTAATTGAGTGGTGCGCGAGTATTAGTACTGCGTCGCTTAGTGGTTTGAATAACGATTCTTGGCTCAGCGAGTAATAACTCCACCTCACCCTTTAACACTGCTCGCGCAGAAGGATTCAAGGTGACCGAAGACCCACGGGTGATATCTTGATTGGCAAGGCCCAAATGGATCAACTGACGGATCACGCTTAACCAATGCTCGTGGCTTTTCTCTTTACCAATGCCCCACGTAGATAACTTGTCATGTCCACGTTCAATCACATTCGCCGACTTTGAACCACGCAGCACGTCAATAAGATGATTAATACCAAAGCGTTGCCCAATACGGTAGATACAAGACAACACTTTTTGAGCATCTTGAATGCCATTGTATTTTTTGGGCGGATCTAAGCAGATATCGCAGTTACCACAGGCCTTTTGCGCACTTTCATCGAAGTAATGCAGTAGCACCTGGCGACGACAAGTCTGCGCCTCGGCAAAGGCTGCCATGGTATTAAGCTTATGAAACTCGACTTGCTGCTGCGGACCAGGCTCTGACTGCTCGATTAAGTGCCGCACCCGGCCAATATCGGCAGGGTCAAACAGCATTAATGCTTCAGAGTCCAGCCCATCACGCCCTGCTCGTCCGGTTTCTTGATAATAAGCTTCTACACTCTTGGGAATATCGTAATGCACCACATAGCGCACGTTAGATTTGTTGATCCCCATGCCAAATGCCACAGTTGCAACCACTATGTCTAACTGATCTTTTAGAAACCTATCTTGTACATCTGCTCGCTCTTCTTGCGTTTTACCCGCATGGTAAGCTTCGGCTTGATGCCCTTGCAGACGCAAGCGCTCAGCGACCTCATCAACCCGGCGACGGCTACTACAGTACACAATGCCACTGGTGCCGTTTTGTGCATCAACAAACTGACGCAACTGATTTGCTGCATTGAGTTTTTCAGCCACGGTATAGCGAATGTTAGGTCGATCAAAACTGGTTAACAGTGAATGTGGTGTTATGGTTAACCGCTCACAAATATCGGCTCGAGTCGCTTTATCGGCTGTCGCAGTCAGCGCCATGATGGGGACTTGCGGAAACTGCTGACGTAATCGGCCTAACGCGGCATATTCAGGTCTAAAGTCATGGCCCCACTGAGAGATACAGTGCGCTTCATCGATAGCAAATAGCGATACATTAAGCTCATGCAATCTGTCGATAAAACTTGCCTGCAGTAAACGCTCTGGCGATACGTACAATAACTTCAGCTCGCCATAACGCATCTTCTGCAAAACTTGCAGACTCTCTTCTCTTGGTTGAGAGGAGTTTAAGTAAGCTGCAGATACACCCGTTTGAATAAGGCTATCAACCTGATCTTTCATTAAGGAGATCAGGGGGGAGACAACAACTGTCAGACCAGGCATGATTAATGCAGGTAATTGATAACACAGGCTTTTACCACCGCCAGTAGGCATGATAACTAAGCAATCTTGTCCCGCGCAGATCTGTTCAATAACCTCTCGCTGCCCCTCTCTAAAAGTACGGTAACCAAATACCGACTGAAGGGTGGAAGATAATTGATCGACCGAATTATCGAGCGCAACCGGATCCATAGTAAACCTGTATTAAAAATAGGGTCGACTATTCTAATTGAGGCGAGCGACATTGTCTCTCTCGATTCTCGCTAATGAATAAAATTTGAGCTTGCATCACCCCATCCATTAGCGATAGATTAAATACTCTAAAGTGGCCAATAAGATTTCCAATCAGCAAACAAGGATGCAAGATGAGTCAGCTTATTCAACAAGAGACACTACGAAGAGTCGCTGAGATTTTTGACAAGCACGTGCCCTTTCATAACCTGCTTGGTATGGATATCAAGCGATATGATATGGACGGTGTAGAGATCCAGGTGACCATGAAACCTGAGCTGATTGGCAATATTCATCAGCAGATCCTTCATGGCGGGGTTACGGCTACAGTCCTTGATGTCGTCGGCGGCCTCACAGCGTTTTCAGGGTTAGTAGCAAGCCGTGACGACTGGAGCATTGAAGAGTTAGCACATCGTATTAAAACGTTAGGCACAATCGATCTTAGAATTGACTACCTTCGACCTGGCCGTGGTGAAATATTTACAGGGACAGGCACAGTGATCCGCGCAGGTAATCGTGTATCAGTTTCAAGAATGGAACTGCATAACGAAAAAGGCGACCATATTGCTTTTGGCACAGGCACTTATATGGTTGGCTAGACGTGAAACCAGACATTAAATAAAAACAAATCACTCGCTTAGCTTTAAGTGGCAGCTAAAGTTTCCTAGCTGTCAAATTCACACAACAGTAAGCCACTCCAATAAAGCCGCCCACCCGCTTGAGTCTATTGCTTAGCAAGACTACAATCTGCGGCTACTTTCCTATTTAGTACATTCCAATGCAAGAAACTGAATACCGTAAAGGCATACTGTACGCCATTTGCGCCTATACCCTTTGGGGGTTTGCCCCGATCTATTTTAAGTTACTCGGCGATGTTCCTGCATCTGAGATCTTGCTGCACCGAGTGATCTGGTCATTTTTCTTTGTGACAATATTAATTGCACTGTTCGGTGGTTTTGCCCGCCTGCGTCACTTACTTAAACAGCCAAAGCAACTCGCGGTACTTTGTGTCACATCAGTACTGATTGCCGGTAACTGGTTACTGTTTATTTGGGCGGTCAATAACGACCATATGCTCGATGCCAGCCTAGGTTACTTCATTAACCCGTTAGTGAACGTTAGCTTAGCGATGATATTTCTCGGTGAGCGCCTACGTAAACTCCAGTGGGCCGCTGTTGCTCTTGCGGCAACTGGCGTGATGATCCAGCTGATCTCATTTGGCTCAATTCCATTGGTATCACTTGGTTTAGCTTGCTCGTTTGCATTTTACGGTTTACTGCGTAAAAAAGTGAATGTCGACGCCAAGACAGGCTTATTGGTAGAAACCGCTATTTTGATGCCAATCGCGCTAATTTTCCTGTTTACCAATATGGGCGATTCATTAACTCATCTGCTCACTAACGATTGGCATTTGAATCTACTGCTAGTGGCAGCCGGTATCGTCACCACGATTCCTCTATTGTGCTTTGCCTCCGCGGCGGTGAGGATCCCCTTTTCAATGCTAGGATTTTTTCAATACATAGGTCCAAGTATCATGTTTGTGCTAGCAATCAGCTTATTCAATGAACCATTCGATGCCGAAAAAGGCATTACTTTCGCGTTCATTTGGGCAGCATTGATATTGTTTACTACTGATATGTTTTATAAAAGAAAAGCTAAGAAATAAGCCGTCTTGAATCTTAAACAAAAAAGCGAACCTGAGGTTTAATGCCGTTCACTTAAGGTGAACGGCATTTTTATTTTTGGCATACCGTTGAGGCCTTGGTTTTACTGTTCTGGGGA
>NZ_JBRIMD010000034.1:0-38112 GCF_052977325.1 Shewanella sp. 0m-6 | reverse complement strand
TGAGCGTGACTGATGCCGATGCGGGACAAAACCAGTTTGCAGCCACATCCTTGCAAGGTCAGTTTGGTGCTTTAACCTTAAATAACTTAGGTCACTGGACTTACACCGCGGATAACTCGCAAGCGGTCATTCAAGGGCTCAAGTCAGGTGAGTCGTTAACCGATACTCTCATTGTTCACAGCGTCGATGGCACCGAGCAGAAAATTAGCGTCACCATTAACGGCACTGACGATAAAGCAATCATAGCAGGTACTTCCGCAGCTTCTGTAACGGAAGACAAAGACGTTCACGGTGGCCAGCTTCGCGTTGATGGCGCGCTGAGCGTGACTGATGCCGATGCGGGACAAAACCAGTTTGCAGCCACATCCTTGCAAGGTCAGTTTGGTGCTTTAACCATAAATAACTTAGGTCACTGGACTTACACCGCGGATAACTCACAAGCAGTCATTCAAGGGCTCAAATCGGGAGAGTCGTTAACCGATACTTTGCTAGTGCACTCAGTTGATGGCACCGAGCAGAAGATTAGCGTCACCATTAACGGCACTGACGATAAAGCGCAAATTGGTGGCGTTGATACTGGCTCGATATCCGAAAATACCGCGGGTGTCGATATGTCACCCGACCATGCCCAACCGGGAATAGCCACACTTGGCAATGCCACACTTTATGCTGATGGCAAGCTGACCATAACAGACCCCGATGTTGGCGAGTCAGGATTTGAACGCCAAGGCAGCAATGGTTACGACTACCACGGCACCTATGGAGACTTAATCTTACTCACCGATGGCACATGGCATTATCATGCTGATGCTGGGCATAGAGCCGCTATGGGTGCGAGACCCACAACTCGCGGCACCGCGATTGACCAGCTCGGCGAAGGCCAAAGCCTAACCGACACGATTACTGTTCACTCAAAAGATGGCACTTCGCACGATATCGTCATTACCATTCATGGCAGTAATGATCGTCCCTATTGCTCGTCAGAAGTGCTGCTTAATGCGGGCACTGAAGATACTCGCCAAACCATCACTGCTGCGCAACTGCTACAAAATACTGTCGATGTCGATAACAATGATGTCGGACTGCTCACCATTACCAACCTGCATGCAGATCATGGATCTATTGCGATCAATACAGACGGCAGCTTTTCATTCAGTCCTGAAAAAGATTATAACGGCCAAGTGCATTTCAATTACGACGTAAAAGATGCTCACGGTGGAATGACTCATACAGGCGCATCTACCACTTTAACCGCTATCAATGATAATCCAGATGTTGCGCCATTAACCGATAGCATCAAAGAAGGGGCAAGTCATAATCTAGACTTGCTTACAGGCGCTACAGATATTGAGGGCGATACACTTCATATCGAGCAACTGACTTACTCTATCGATGGCGCTCCAAGCACAACACAATTACCATCCGGCCTATCACTGGCTGCTGATGGTCATACCTTAATGATTGATGCGACAAACCCAGCCTATAACCACCTTGCTAGTGGTCAATCACTTAAAATTGCCGTTTCATACCTTGTCAATGATGGTCATGGCGGCCAAAGCCAGCAAACAGCAGATTTAACGATTCAAGGAACCGATGACAAAGCAGCGCTTGTATCTAATGTAATTCAACTCACCGAAAACCAAGCGCTCGATAGTGAATTTAAAACGTACAAAGGCAACCTGCAGCTACTGGATCCCGATAGCGGTGATAAAACTCAATTTGTCTTTAGCGGTAAATATTTAGGCCAAGGTTATGCGCCGGGCCATCTTGATGTTTGGCCCGATGGGTCTTATCAATTTAGGTTAGAAGGCGCTAGAAATCGCCATGCGGACGATCTCATCAGTAGTTTGCATGCTGGCGAGTCGATGGAGATACCGTACGAAGTAGAAACCAACGACGGTCAGAAGCTAACCATTATGGTGAAGGTGACTGGCGAAGATAATCAAGCAAGAATTGAAGTGGCACCCTACTCCAGCATTGATAATCATGTTTACGAAGATCACACCTCCTTCGGAAATACGACCAATCAGATATACAGCGGCGGTAATTTACATGTTATCGATCCCGACCATGACCAAGCAGGTTTTATTGCACAGAATATTACCACCCCAGAGGGCGGTCATTTCTTTATTAATGCCAGAGGTAACTGGGCTTACACCATAGACAATGACAAGTTGCAGCATTTAGGGTCGGGGGAAAGCTACCAAAAAACCTTTACCGTTGAATCTATTGACGGTAGCGCACATCAGAATATTACAGTCACAGTCCATGGCACCAATGATGCACCCGTTGTTTCAGCGCAAGTGCAGCTAAGCCAAGGAACGGAAGATACCGATATACAACTGAGCACTGCCGAGCTTATTGCCAATGCCACTGACGTTGATGACAATGATGCAGGCCAGCTAAGTATTGCTAATTTAACTGCTGACCACGGTACTATTACAGCCAACCCAAACGGTACGTTTACTTTCCATCCTGAAAAAGACTACAACGGCCAAGTCCATTTCGATTATGACGTCTTAGATGCCCACGGCGGCGTGACACACACGTCGGCTAACACCAGCTTAGCTGCAATTAATGATGCAGCAATAATAACAGGTGACAAGTCAGGCTCGGTTACCGAAGACCACCATGTACAAGGGGATGCACTGCACACCGTATACACCACAGGCGTGCTCAATGTGTTAGATCCAGATGCAGGGCAGGATCATTTCCATTCTAGCCGTAATGTCCATGCTATAAGCGATCAATTTGGTGGTTCACTCTCAATAGGCAAAGCAGGAGATTGGACCTACTCGGTACCCAATGCCAATATCCAACATCTTGCAGAGGGGCAAACCGAAACGGTGCAATATGAGGTATTGACCCAAGGCGGAGATAAACAAATTATCAGCGTGACTATCACAGGCACCAATGATGCCCCTGAACTCACGGTCGCGCAAACGACGCCAACCACAGGAACATTAACTGCAACCGATGTCGATACTCAAGATACGCACACCTTCTCAGTGGTTAGCGCTCATGGTCAATTTGGCGATCTGAGTGTCGACTCAACGACGGGAGCATACAGTTATAACCCCAATGCTTCCATTACTGGAATGAGCTACAACAGTGCCACGAATACCTACCACGGTTTAGACGTTTTTGAAGTTAAAGTAACCGATAATCATGGCGCAGAAACGTCTAAGTTCATGACCTTCGATGCCAATGGTCAAGTCACCAGCACTAGCGGAAATCAGCCCCATGTAACGGCAACAGTCCCCACCCCGCCCTTGATCACGGCAAGCGCGCCGAGTCTACCAACGGGCAGCAATACCCCACCAGCGAATGCGGTGAGCCTTGATTTATCCACGACCAGTGACAGTGGCGCTTCAAATACTGACAACTTAAGCAATGACAATACGCCCAGTATCTGCGGCACTACCGATGTTCCTTTCTCTAAGGTCACTATTTACGATGGTAATACCCCTGTTGGCCATGCACTATCTGATGCCAACGGTGATTACACTGCCAACCTTTCAAGCCTGAATGACGGCACACATAATTTATCTGCCAAAGCATTAGCACCATCATCCTTGTTACCAGTCGTTTCGCCACTACTCGATATCAAAGTGGACACCAGTACGGCTGCACCGAATGTAGACTTAGCAGCAACTTCCGATTCTGGCATATCAGATCACGATAACCTGACCAATGAACACACGCCCGTTATTACAGGTATTGCAGAAGCCAACTCAACGGTAACCATTACCGATGAGCATGGCACCATTGTCGCAACAGGAAATGCCGACGCTAGCGGGACGTACCAGCTCACGACAAGTCACTTAGCTGAAGGCGTACATTCAATATGTGTCGCAGCAACTGATGCGGCTGGTAATCAAAGCCAATCAAGCCTAACGATTGAAGTCGATTACACCGCGCCCACTATCGCGAAGGTTAATTTGAAGACTGAAGCAGACCATCAACCGACATTCAGCGGCAGTGTCAGCTTAGACACGGCGCAAGTTGATATTGTAGTGAAGCAAGGCAGTCAAATCATTGAAACCCTCCATGCCACATTAGATGGCAAAGGTGGCTACAGTGTTGATGCAAGCAACTTACCTGATGGTGATTACGTCGCCTATATTCAAGCAACTGACAATGCCGGCAACCAAACACCATCAGGTGCAGCAGGCATAGTTGATCGCTTCAGCGTCGACACTCATGCCAATGCGCCAAGCATAAGCTTTGAAACAGCAGGCAGCGATCATATCTACAATGTACAGGAGGTGGCAGCAGGAGCGGCTGGCACTATCACAGCGACTGTAGCTCTGCCTGCGGATACCAACCCCGCAGATAGCATCACGATTAACGGCAATAGCCATCAAATCAGCAACGCCGAATTTTTAGCTGGCAAAGTCGAGATAGAAGTTGCCCCCGGCGCCACAGTTACCGCAAGTGTCACCGATCACTTAGGCAATGTTTCATCAATAACCCACGAGACAGCGCCAACAGCAGATTTAACCGCTGCGGCATTAACCTTATCCCTGACTCACGATTCGGGCATTGCTGGTGATCATATAAGCAACGATGGCTCATTGACTATTACAGGCCAAGAGCAAGGTGCCAACGTCGAATATTCAATGGATAATGGTCAAACATGGAGCCAAAGCTTTACCCCAGTGTCAGGGCATAATACTGTCAGTGTGAGGCAAACTGACACAGCGGGTAATATATCGCCAAGCACCAAGCTCGTCTTTACTTTGGACAATCAAGTCGCAGCGCCCAGTGTTGCATTACAACATGATAGCAGCGCACATGCAGGGCAACCTGCCGATCTCATCACTAAAGATGGTCAGCTAAATATTGCCGCCGAAGCAGGCGCCAAACTGGAATACTCTATCGACGGCGGACATAGCTGGACGACACAGTTTACGCCTATTGAGGGCCAAAATAATCTGCAAGTGAGGCAAACTGATATTGCCGGAAATACCTCGGCAGCCACCAGCTTTAGTTATACCTTAGATACCACGCCAGTCACTGTCACTGTTGACCCAATCTCAAAAGATAATGCACTCAATGCCGTTGAGAATAATCAACCTCTCGTGATCACAGGCACAAGCGCTAACATTGCCGCAGGCGATCAGGTCTATGTGAAGTTAGATGATAATAGTGTTTATGTTGCAACCGTGAAAGCAGACGGAACTTGGCAGCTAACCCTCAACGCAGCCGAGCACCAAAGCCATATGGCCGCCGATAAAAACTATCCCATTAAGGTGGGCGCAGTTGATGTTGCCAGTAACGTAACACCAGAAATAACCACCCATTTACTGGTTGATACTCAAAACCCAATCCCTCATATCAGCGTAAATCCAGTCACCGCCGACAACATAATTAATCTCGCAGAGTCAGGACAAAGTATTAATATCAGCGGCCAAGTCAGTGGTGACTTTAATACCGGAGATGCTATTAGCTTAAGCATCAATGGCGCTACAATTAGCTCACTTACAGGCTCCGTCGATGCTCAAGGGCATTACTCTATTGCCGTTCCTGCACAGACTTTAATTAAAGCGAATATCCACAGTATTTATGCGACGGGGCAGCAACCCATTCACTCTATTGAAGCCACTGTTATCACCACAGATAGCGCCGGTAATCTCGGCAGCGCCACGACGGGCACACAAGCCTTTACCCTTGATACTCAGGCAAATGCAGCAATTCAGCTTGATCCCATCACCAGCGATAATGTTATCAACGCACAAGAGAGTGGTACCGATATTAGCGTGACAGGTCAAGTCAGTGGTGATGCACATCAAGGTGATATCGTTAACTTAGTTGTCGGGCAACATAGCTATAACGCAACGGTTGATCATAGCGGTCACTTCAGCGTTAATATCGCAGGTGCAGAGCTAGCCAACAACGCATCAATCACAGCAAGCGTTACCACCACAGATACTGCAGGTAATCCAGCTAGCGCCAGCCAAGTCTTGCACTATGCCACCGATACACAAGTGGGCATGCCAAGTATTACCTTTGAAAGCCCTGGCAGCGATAATGTCTACAGTAAAGCAGAAATTGCTCAAGGCCATACAGGGACAATTACCGCCACAGTGCATGCCGCAGCTGATGCCCAAGTGGGCGAACACCTTAATATTAATGGCGTCGACCATGTGCTCGATGCCAACAGTTTAGCCCACGGTATTACCCTTGAAGTGGCGCCAAGCAGTATAGTCAAAGCCATAATGACTGATGAGTACGGTAACGTTAATTCAGCACTCAATATCGCCGCAGGAGCAAAGCCAGACCCCATAGTGGTAACAGCCCCACCTGGCAGCCATCATATCGGCGCATCTTTGGGCGCACCGACATTACTGCCAACCCAAACCCCAGTTCCAGTTGCCGAGCAAGGTTGGAAAATATTGGTTAATGGCCACTATCAAACCTCCTATACCAGCCAATGGGGCACCTTATCGATAAACCCCAAAACAGGGCAGCTGAGTTATCAAGAGCACGCCAATACCCATACGGGGCCACATGGCTCGGCGCAAAATGTAGGCGTACATGAAGATAGGTTCGAAGTCGCGCTACAAGGCTCACACCATGATGATGTGGTGATGCATGTTCAAGTGAGCATACTAAGCCACGGGCCCGGCAACAGTGGAAAACTGACATTAGGCTCAGAAGTGCTCGATATGACGGTCACCCCGACCTTTAGCCACCCAGCATCACCTGCGACCGTAGCGAGTGATGCCCCTCAAGACGACCCTGTGATTAATGTCGTTATTGATGATCCAATGCAGGCTGATGATTTAGTGCAGGCAGATGATTTAGTACAGGCAGATAATACGCTCACTCATACTGGCGACGATTTAAGCTCTCCCCCTCAAGAGCAAGCCCCAGCAGCAGAGCAGCAAGCCCCCGCCGCCCAAGTCGAAGCGTCAGAGCCTATCGATCACTATCTACAGATGGTCGGTATGAGTCATCACGATCTCGCGCCACAAAGCGCTGCGTCATCGATGAATGATTTGCCCGAAATGCAGGTACTCACCAGCAATGAACCTGATGCCGATATGCTTGATACCAATCAAGTCGATGCGTTTGACAACCCACTGCTAGATGACGATAAGCATGATGTACACCATAACGACTTAACCACTCTTGATGATGCTATTGAGCATCAAGGCGTTGATCAAGCAAACGATGATGATCTACTCCATCAAGCTTTGAACGATATGCATAATCAGCTTTAAAGATCCGATGTCACAGCAATCCGTGAACCGATAAAAGCAGTGGTCACCCTACCACTGCTTTTTTGCCTCCAACCTATTACCAAATATCACTAAAGAGGTAATTAAACACTCATGAATATTAGACCTATTGACCATAAGATTGAGCGGCATGTGCCAACTTGTCTCTATTGCGTTGGAATATAGCTTACTCAATCGGCTTTTACGGCGTATTTGTCATTAAATTCTTGGCATTAATCTTGCGATGTCCCAGTGACTATTTCCTACGGCAAGCTTTATGAGATGTAAGACAACACCCTTTGACACCCTCAACAAATATTCAGGGGAATTTAGCGGCGCCTTTGCCGACTTAGGTACCTTTCTCCCGTTAGTGCTTGGCCTTATCGCCTTAAACCATTTCTCCCCACAAGGGATCTTTATGGGCTTTGGCTTATTTGCACTATTTACCGCTTTTTATTATCGCCGCCCAATTCCAATCCAACCGATGAAAGTGATCACCGCATTAGTGATTGCCCAAGGACTCACCCCAGGTATGCTGCAAGCCAGTGGTATGTTGATGGGGATCATTTTATTAGTGCTAGCCTACAGTGGCGCAATAACTTGGATGGCAAAACAGTTATCCCCCGCCATCAGTATTGGTATTCAATTAGCCATTGGCCTGCAACTTATTTGGCTCGGCGGCCAGATGATGAGCCAAACCTGGCTGATTGGTTTTGTCGCTTTTACTGCGTTATTTGCCAGCCAGTTTTTACCTATGCGTTACTTTGCGATGCCGCTAGTCTTGGTGCTGGGAATTCTCTGGCAGCTCAATAGTGGCACCGCGCCAAGCTTTAACCTTTCAGTATATTCGCCATGGCTGTTAAGCTGGCCAAGCATCGATGAATGGAGCTCTGCTGCGGGCTTACTTGTGCTGCCACAACTGGCACTGACCTTAACCAATGCTGTGATTGCCACCTCTGCGATGGCGAAAGAGAAATTCCCTGAAGATGCTAAAGATAATTTTGCACCAGAACGCTTTGCCACTAGCTCAGGCTGGGCTAATTTATTACTCGCTCCGTTTGGTGCCAGCGCCATGTGCCACGGCGCTGGCGGCCTTGCAGTGCAATACCACTTTGGCGCCCGCACCTGGTTAGCCCCTACTATTTTTGGCTCAACGTGTTTACTCATCGCCGCTTTTTGGGGCCAGGGGATTGCGTCTATTTTGTCGCTGATCCCATTGGCGATATTAGGTAGTTTGCTGGCGATAGCAGGCACACAGCTAGCTTGGTCTAAGCGCTTTATCGACGGTAAGCCTTTCTGTATTTTCGTAATTTTAGCCACTGCAGCGCTCTGCTTACTGGTCAATACCGCAGCAGGCCTAGCAACGGGTATTGTGCTGGAGATGGGCCGACGCCAATGGCATCTGTATTCCGACCTTAGGCACTAAAGTCAGTTGTTATTTGCAGCCACTCTGAACCAAAAGGACGCATAAGCGTCCTTTTGGTTATTAACCGATAAACCTAGCTAGTCGCTATAGGCTGGGTAATCGATATAACCTTCTGCTCCACCGCCAAACAGTGGGCCTTTGTTAAACTCCGCTAAGGGTAGTTGATGCTGCAACCTATAAGGCAAGTCTGGGTTGGCTATAAATGAGCGACCAAAGGCCACAAGGTCGGCATAACCTTTTTCAATCACCGCGCTGGCACGCGTTACATCATAGCGCCCTGCCACAATAATGGTGCCACTAAACACTTGTCTTAGCTTGATGCGAAAACGCTCAGGGATCTGCGGAGCATCATCCCAATCAGCTTCTGAAAGGTGCACATAAGCAATCCCCATTTTGCCCAGCTCTTGGGCCGCCAGTAAAATCGTCTCAACGATTTCCGGACAGGCCATATCTTTAAAGGTAACGAACGGTGCGAGGCGAACTCCCACTTTGTCTGAGCCTATCTTTTCACTGACCGCGCTGACAATATCTAAAAGAAACTGAACCCGCTTTAGTGGTGAACCACCATATGCATCGCTCCTATGGTTGGAATTTGTGCGTAAGAACTGATCAATTAAATAACCATTACCACCGTGGATCTCTACCCCATCAAAACCCGCATCAATCGAGTTTGTAGCCGCTTGAGCAAAATCAGCAACAACACGCTCAATATCGGTTTGCCCCATCTCCCTTGGCGTCGGACAATCCACCATCTGACCATCTGGATGCGCTTCATCGACCACCCAAACCTGAGTATCTGTCGGTTTGATGGCAGAGGGGGCGATTGGCGCTTCCCCCTGTTGAAACACCGGGTGTGATACTCGACCCACATGCCATAGCTGATTAAAGATTTTGCCTCCCGCTCGATGCACAGCACTTGTGACTAATTGCCAACCGCTGATTTGCTGCTGCGTGTAAACACCAGGAGTGAACGAATAGCCTTGGCTATCAGCTGAGATCTGCGTCGCCTCACTAATGATTAAACCCGTTGATGCCCTTTGGGCATAGTAAGTGGCCATCATTTTATTCGGAGTGTTACCCGGCTGGGTTGTTCTCGAGCGCGTCATAGGTGCCATAACCATACGATTATTCAGCGATAATGATGATTTATTGTAAGGGGTGAAAAGGCTCATAATAGCTCCTGATGATGCGTAAATGTACCCAATAATTATTGCTATTTTTCATCAATAACTTGTAGCTCTATAACGAGTTTATCAAGCTTGATAAAAACCTGTAGCACTGCACTATCAGGTACCTGACGCACATTGTATTTAAGTGATAATTGGTTCAGTTGATGAGTCAACACCGGTAAATTCATATCCACGTCAAAAGCAATATGACCAAATTCACAAGTCTGTACACGCTTAGATTCGATAATGTGTACCAAGGCTTTATCACCTTGGTACAACCAAGCCCCGCCGAAGGGAAACTCCGGTCGATAGCCAACATTCAGCCCTAGGATGTCCACCAGCAAATGTTGCAGTTTGCTGTTTTCAGCAGCCACAATATTGAGATGATTAAAGCGAATTGCCATTGTGCGTCTCCAGCGTCCCATCAATGTTCTTAGTCTATCCCCGTTAACTTATTTTGATAATTAGGCTAGTATTAAAATCATTTTCAAAAAATATTTGATATGTATCATCTCAACGATCTACAACTTGCGATCCGTATTGCCGACTTACAAAGTGTATCTGCCGCAGGGCGAGAACTCGGTATGACACCTGCAGCGGCCAGTGCTGCGCTGCAACGTCTAGAAAAAAAGTTGGATTGTTTGCTATTTGCCCGCTCTACACGGCAGATGACACTCACTGAAGAGGGCCATGTTTTTATTGAAACTGGCCGAGAAGCAATACAGCTGCTCGATAGCGCAGCAGCAGTCTTAGCCGATAATCGTGGAGAACTCAAAGGTGAGCTAAAAATAGCCCTCCCCTCAGATCTTGGTCGCAACTTGGTTAGAGAGTGGTTAGATGAGTTTTGTGAACAAGCACCAGAACTAAGGTTAAGCCTATATTTCAGCGATCAAATGGCTGATTTGATCAGCCAGAATGTACATTTAGCTTTGCGTTATGGTCAGCTAGAGAACTCAAACTTAATGCGGCGCCAACTGGCGATGATGCCGCGAGTCGCCGTAGCATCTCCCGAATATCTGGTAAAATTCGGTGTTCCTTCGCATCCCAAAGAGCTGATTAATCACAAAACACTAATCCTTACCCGCGGCATAACACCTTGGCATAAATGGCTATTTAGTCATAAGGGAAAAGAGTACGAAGTAGCAGTAAAAGCAAGCAATAGCTGTAACGATGGCGCGGTAATTCAAGACTGGGCTTTAGCGGGAAAAGGGGTAGCCTACAAAAGCTGGTTTGATGTGGCTAAGGCAGTGCATCAAGGAAAATTAGTCTTACTTTTTCCTGAACACCTGGCGGTAAATACGCCACTGCAATTGGTGTACTTACAAACGAATTACCCCAGCCATAAAGTGAGAAGTGTTATCGACTTTTTAAGGCAAAAGTCGCTAACATTTGCCAAACTGTATCCGCTGCCGGGTTAATGCACTCCTAACCTTAACAAACATTTTGCATAACAAAGCTAACAAGCTCCCTTTAACGGCAAACTGAATATCCACAGCATTTATCGCCTGAGTGACTCAAGATTTATTTTATCCAGCAGGGCATTGTTTACGTTTAAGCATATCCTGATCAGCGGCATCTAGCAGTTGCTCAATATCGATAGACTCATCTACCACACAGCTACCTATAGAGACTGTAAACCTGGGTAATTTTTCAGAGTAATCGCATTGCTCAAAGGCAGCTATAAGGCGTTGCTTCAGCTTGTCTAATCCTACGCCATTTTCTATCGCTACCAGAGCGACAAACTCATCGCCACCAAAGCGGCCAATGACATCGGCTTCACGTACCGTATAGCTTAATACCCGCGAAACCTCTTGTAGAACAGCATCGCCGACTCCGTGTCCATGTTGATCGTTAATGGCCTTAAATTGATCAATATCGAGATAGAGCAAACAGAGCAAACTATTGGTGCGTTTGGCAAGCTTAATACGTTGCTCCGCCAATATATTAAAACCACGTCGATTGTTGATGTTGCATAGTGAGTCGGTGATGGCCAATTGCTGCATCTGCGCATAGCTACCAATTAAGGCAAGATCCGACTCTAGAAGTTCTTTAAGCTGAGCGATCAATTCAATGTAAGTTTTTTGATAGTCAGTCGCTTTATAATCCATCACGCAGAACGTGCCAAACGTTGTACCACAAGGCCAAAACACCGGTACGCCAAGATAAGAGCGAAAGCCATCATTATGGACTTCAGGGTTGCTATCCCAGCAAGGATCTAACACAGCATTGTTGACGTATAATGCCTGACTCGTCTCGACTATTTTGCGGCAAAAAATGTTTACTTCTGGCTCAATGACCACACCCGAAGCGTAGGGGTTAGATTCCTGCTCACTGGAGATTGTGACTTGGAAACCTTCTTTGGTGTACTGCACTAAGAAGCCTGCTGGCGCATCGAACAACTTGGCAAGTAAATTAACCGTTTTCTGCCACTTATCTAACGAAATTAAGTCATTAGGATTGTCGAGCAAAAAAGTATCGGTCGCAAAAGCGGGGGAGTTTTTCATAGATAATTGCTACTTTCTGTATTGATGCCACTCTGCGTACAGTATAACCCTACATCAATACATTACACCGAAACTCTCCCATTTAAACCATCACTATGCCAAACAAAATCGATTTCCATTACAAAACGCTAAGCTTTACGCTATGACACCTCACGATGATCCGCCGTAGGTTTTTTTAATAACTTGCGTTGTAAAGTGCGTCGATGCATTCCCAGCTGACGAGCTGTACCAGACACATTACCGTTATTGGCATTTAGCACCTGCTGAATGTGTTCCCACTCCAAGCGTTTTGGTGATAATGGCTCTTCAGTTAAGGGCTCGCTCCCATTCTCGACTGCTGTGGCTGATAGTGCATTTAGCAAAGTTTGGGTATCAACAGGCTTAGCCAAGTAATTATCGGCTCCGAGGCGAATAGCCTCTACAGCAGTGGCGATACTGGCATAACCGGTTAGCAATACCATCACCACATTCGGTAATAGTTGCCTGATGGGTGAAATAAGCTTTAGCCCATTCTCCTGCTCTAGCTTCATATCTAACAACACGTGAGTTGGACGAAACTGCCTCGCTAATAATAAACCTTGGCTGGCATCGTGACTCTGGCGACATTCGAATCCTTGCTTAGTTAAGCGTCGAGCTAATACACTGGCTAAGGCTGTATCGTCTTCAATAATAAGCAGCTTATTTGTCATTATGCCGCTCCTTGTGTCAACATTTTCTGGCTGATAGGAAAACAAACCTCAGCAACCGTGCCGCCCTCTTTTGCGCTGCCAAGTAGTAACTGTCCACCCAAACGTTCAAAGCTTGCGTTACTCAGGAGCAATGCCATCCCCATCCCTCTTTCGCTTTCGATCAACTTACGCCCCAATTGTAATTGCATCTCTTTGGGGATCCCCGCGCCAAAATCTTTAACCGAAATACATAAACTGTCACTTTCTGTCGCTATCAGCGCCGACACAACAACCTTGGCTTCACCAATGTGAGCCAAACTTGCACTGCTGGCATTTTCGACCAACGCCAGTAGGGCTGGAAGTAAGCTGGCATCGGTTTTTATTACAACCTGATCAACAGCGATATCTGTTGGCGTTTTGAGGTACTTCAGCTCTAAAGTGATTTCAGGCATTAATAACAATACTTGCTGCTGCAGCGTGGCTAACAATTCATTGGCTGTCAACAAGCTCAGCCTCTGCTCTCGAATAGACTCTGTTGCCATTCGCAGCGAGTTGAGTGTTTGCTCGCATCGCACGATGGCGGTGTTCATCTCTTGCAATATTTCAGGCTCACTACTCTGCTCTTCCACTGCTTCATCCACCAGCAAACGTAAGCTCGCTAATGGCGTCGCTAATTGGTGCGCCATCTGCGCTGAAGCAGTCCCCAGCGCCAGTAACCTCTCTTGGCGTAATTGTGCCTCGCGCATATAACCTAGCTCAACCTCCTGCTTTCGCATGCGCTGAGCAATATAGGCCACACTGGTGGTCAGTACCAATGCCGAGATCAAGAAGTTAAACCACATACCAAGGTAATGAGAGCTCATATCCATACCATGGTGTTTCATCTGACTCTCGGGCACTGAAAAAATCATCAAACTATAGGCAAAGGTCGACAAAAGTGCCAAAGCCCAGGGGGCCCACTGGGGTAAAACAACCGCGGCAATAGCAATGGGTAATAGCAGCAAAGAGATAAATGCATTCGTTGCCCCGCCTGTAAAATAAAGCCAGGAGATCCAAAACAGGGTATCGATTAGCAAGACGATGAAAAAGCCATTATCTAGACGAGCAATTGAACCTCGATGCCAAAAAGTAACACCTAGATAGAGCGCTTCTAAACTCATCCCCCAGTATAAGACTGGGCTAGTAAGAGATAAGCCAAAGGTATCGGCAGCAAAAAAGGTCAAGCCGATCTTCAATAGCAACGCTCCGAATCTCAGCAAAGCTAGCTGATCGGTGGCACCAAGATTGCGTATGAGTAAGTTTTTAAAGCGCGTATTCATCATGATGATCATTCTTTATTTTTATTGTTTTATCGATTTTTATCGTTAAGCCAGCCATTGCGTTACGCAGGCTGGCTGCTCAAAGGCAGTTGCGATTCCAACCTTAAAAGATAACGTGCTTTTACTCGCTAAACTGGCAAGTCGCTCACAGCTTAATGCGCTACACCGCTGGTGTTGAGCGTTATCTGTGGCGGGAGTCACAGGAATAAAGAGTTTGCCACTGCAATAATATACATAAGCACTCAAACATCAACGAGCATATTGACGAGCTAGCATAAGGGGTTTTCTTCCGCTAAGCACTGGTTTACTCTTGAGAAAGCTTACTTTTACTGCAGAGCGTTTTAATGCCATCAGCACACTCTCTTCCGCTCATTATTGCTGGCCCAATGCTGCGCCATTGCGATGAGCAGCACTTCACTTTATGGTTTGTTAGTAAACAACCTCTATCAAGGTTACGTTTAACGTTAATTGGCGCCGAATTTGACCGCGAGTTAAACGACTGTGAAGTCCACTGCATCCCACTTGGGAAACACGCATACCAATATCTGCTCCGTCTGTCTCAAGACCGACTATTACCAAAAGATATCGCCCTTGAGTATCGACTTTTTGATAGCGAAATAGGTGAACTATTCCATCAGATTGATGGGTTAACCTATCCCGGAGAAGAAGCATGCCGGTTTACCATCAAGCCCCAAATCGATAAGTTGATGCACGGCTCATGCCGTAACGCACATCATCATAGCAGTGACGCCTTAGTCGCCGCCGATACCCAATTACTAGAGTGTAAAGAGATTTCAGATCGCCCCGCATTACTTATGATGAGTGGAGATCAGGTATATGTTGATGATATTGCGGGGCCTATGCTCTATGCCATTGGCGAGGTTATTAAGCTGCTTGATCTGCAGCAAGAACAGTTTGTCGATGCTCCACTGCCTGACTCCAGCCATATTAGTTACCAGCCTGCCGCCATGTATCGTCGTCATACACATTTATTACCTAAAACCCAATACAAGGCTAAAACGCTCATTGCTCGTTGGTACATCAACCATCCTATTTTTACCTCATCAATCGCTGAAAACCACCTCGTCAGTCTCAATGAGTTGATGGCGCTCTACCTACTCTACTGGTCACCAGAGCTTTGGGAGCTCATTGAGATCCCAAAAGATGTTATCGGCTTAAGCAAGGTCAATAATCAAAGGTGGCAGAGAGAGTGGACCCATCTTTTAGCGTTTAAAGCAGGCTTAAAACAAGTTCGGCGCTTAATGGCACATGTGCCGACTTATATGATTTTCGATGATCACGATATCACCGATGACTGGAACCTCACAGCTAGATGGGAACTCGCCGCATACAACCATGCTTTTTCAAAACGAATAATAGGTAATGCACTGATTGCTTACACACTTTTCCAAGGGCTTGGCAATGCGCCCAAGCGTTTCGATAACGACATCACTCCAGAGTTAAATCGATTTTTTAAGCATCCCAATGCAGAGTCACAAGATAGCCTTATCGATAAATTACTTAGCTTCGAACGTTGGCATTACAGCCTACAAACCACACCTAAACTGTTAGTGCTCGATACCCGTACTCGACGCTGGCGCAGTGAGTCGAACCTAGGTAAGCCATCAGGGCTAATGGACTGGGAAGCCTTAATGGAGTTTCAAGCGGAGTTAGTCAATCAACCTAATGTCATCATAGTATCGCCAGCACCTATGTATGGCGTAAAGCTGATTGAGACAGTACAACGAGTCGCCACGCTTTGTGGTGGGTCTTTACTGGTTGATGCTGAAAACTGGATGGCTCACCCAGGCACAGCCAATACCTTACTGAGTATCTTTCAGCACAGAAAAACACCTGAGCAGTTCATCATCTTATCGGGCGATGTGCATTACTCGTTTAGCTATGATGTACGTATTCGTTTTCGTCATGGTGGGCCACAGATTTACCAAATCACCTGCAGTGGCTTTAAGAATCAATTTCCAGAAAAGCTACTCCCCGTTTTCGACAAATTTAACGGCTGGCTATATGGTCACTTCTCGCCACTTAACTTTTTCACTAAGCGCAAGCGTATGTCCATTCGAGGCAGACGCCCCAATGGCGAGCGCAGCAAGCGTTTAGTTAATAATAGTGGTATTGGCATTGTAGAGATTGCAGCAACGGGTGCCCCCACCAAAATAGGCGTATTACATTCCGACATGAGTGAAACCGAGTTTTTACCGCCGAGGCATTAGAACCTAGGTCTTAGGAAAAGCAGGTTAGAGATCCTAGTTCCTAGGCAAAAGCAAAGCCCTAACGGCCGATAGAAGCCGAGAAAGCTAAGACGGAAAAGCCAAGACAACAAGCAAAAGAAAGAGAAGATAAAAGCGATGCCTGTTTTTAGGTCGGTATTTATGTCGCCTTTTGACTGTATAGCAGGACGAAGTCCGCTCTAGCCGCGAAGCGTCCTCGAAACGAGCATGCGAGTGCTCTAGGCTGTTCATGGCGCAAAGGTTAAATGCTGGAATTGAATGCTAGCGGGTTCTAGGTTTTAGGTCCTAGGTTCTAGGTTCTAGGTTCTAGGTTCTAGGTTCTAGGTTCTAGGTTCTAGGTTCTAGGTTCTAGGTTCTAGGTTCTAGCAAGAGCGTGCCAATCAATAAGTTCGTAAAACAGCTATAGATTTTGTACTTCATTTTGCAGGTTAAAACCTTCGCAACTCACATCGATATACTCGTGAGTCATAGGATCGGTGAAGCATAAGCGCTTCGCCATCAATTTCAGCGGCGCCGCGAAATCATCGGCCGCTTTATCGAGTAATTCTGGGTAAAGTCTGTCGTTTAAAAGTGGCATACCGAGACTCATCATATGTAGCCTTAGTTGGTGGGTTTTTCCGGTGATAGGCTCAAGCTCAAACAGGCCAAAACCATTATGCACTTCTATTAAGCGGATCGTAGAGTGACTATTGGCCTCACCTTCGCTAATGCACATCAGAAAACTTGGAACCGTTTTCTGCAAACGGTTTTTAACCGTCCATGCCATAGGAAGACTTAATGCGCCTTGGGTTATCAGTGAGTTAACCTCAGCATTTAAGGGCGCTATCGCTTGATAAGTTTTGCAGATCTCGCCACGCTTAAATAACTCATGGTAGTCATGTCGAGTATCGCTATTTAGGCTTAGCAGCATCACGCCCGCTGTCGCTCTATCTAGGCGATGAGCCGCCACTATCTCTTGGTTCCCGGTCTTTATCCGCAACCTGTTAACCAAACACTCATTAACGAAATTACCACTCGGGTTCACCGCTAAAAAATGAGGCTTAAATACCAGCATAAACGCATTCGTCTGTAGTAAAACCTGTTCTTTAAAGGGGATGATAGATTCGCACTCTACTTCACGGTAATAATAGACCCGTTCGCGAGGGGCAAAAGGCGTATCTAGAGTAATGGGCGTGCCATCGCGCCAATGCACTTTTCCCTCAACAATACGTGCTTGCCACACGGCTTTGGCGATTGTGGGAAACTGACTAATGAGGAAGCTAAACACTGTGGGTTTATCGGTTACTGTTTCCGGTAACACCACATAGGAGGCTTGGGTAGCGCGAACAGAGGAGCTCATAAGACTCAAAATATAGAGGTATGCATAATAAAAGTGGCGCTACTTTAGCAAATAGCAGTCTATTATCAAAATCGACTAAAAAGTGCCTATTATCAAAATGACTTAAGAGTGCTGATTATCTCTAGCATGGGATTTAATTAACTCCAGCACAAAATTCATTGTCTTGTGGCAATTTGGCTGGTCAAGTAAGCGCAGCTTGTCTTGATTATAAAGAGGCAGCACCTCTAACCAGCGCTGACTCACCCAAGACGCATCTTCAAGGTGGACGTCATTTTCATACAAACCAAATAGATCCGGGTTAACTTCATAAAACTGCTCTAGGGCGGCGCTAATTAACGCAAACTCACCATAAATGGGCTCATGTTGCCAATTATTGCTACGTAGTACGCGACTGATCCAAATACCATCTTTTCGTTGCGCAGCCGACAGTACTCTCACTCTTTGCTTACCCTCAATCACTAAACCTAAAGAGTCATCATCAAGCAGATTAAAATCGATCACTTCACATTGAGTCGCCGTCTCATAGCAAGGTAAGCTACTATTTTCCCTCCCCACTCCAAAAACAAGCGGGTAATGACCTTTGAGGATCTCAGCGATCATGCTCAGATAGCGTGGATCGATCACACGGATCTCCAAACGCCCTTCGGGTAACAACAAGGTGTCATGGGTCAATAACGCCATTTCTTGTGTCTGCATAATAACCTCCCCCCTTTAATAGGTAGGCCACAGTATTTTGACTTATGTCAATAAAGCTAAAGTGTAGCAGCTGAACAAATTTCAGCCAGCACACAACACCAAGCTTCTCCCTACCTAATAGACAGGAAAACGATGGGCTTTATTACACAAACATGCAGATAGGCTATAACCTCTCAATCCGCTGTAGTAAGGTCCCTTTAGCTATAACATCAGCTAAATCATCAGCTAATACTTGGCTAATCGCCACGGATTGACGCCAATACTTAATTCGGCTATCAGTGTCTAAGTACTTAAAGTCTTCTCTATCGGGTAACTTGCCATAGGGCAAACCCTGCAAGTAATTCTGAGTGGGAGCCAAGATAAGTGCATTGTCATAATTGGCTTTCGCCAACCGCCAAGACAAGGACTTATCAAACCAGCCCGGTGACATGTTAGGGTAGAAATGTGGGTATAAAGTAAGGCCTGAACTCTGTTGTAAGGGCAAGTCAAAGTGATAATCAGTAATGCCACCATCGTAATAGTGCCCTTTGGGCGCCCCCTCAATTTGGGTAACCGGAGACAGCACCAAAGGGATAGAGCCTGTCGCTAACAAGACTTGATGCATATTAGCTTCTGATAACGAGTAAAACTGACTCGGCAGATCGTTAAGGTCGGCATAAGGGGAGCACTTTTTATCAACACCAAAAACGCAGCGCTTAAAGTGCCAAGATAGGCTCTTTCGATTAACAAAATTGGTCATGGCAGCAGTCGCTAGCCCCAAAGCTAATGGTCCACGTCCACCCATCTGGTTAAGGTGCCTTGCCTGACACGCAATGTAATGGCTATTGATCTGTTCATGTCCAGCAATCTCAACCGCACCGCGACTCCCCAATAATCCCTCTATAATGCCTGCAACCTGAGTAGAGACCTCTTTTGCTGTCGGTTTAGTATCGTAACGCTGACCAATGTAAAGCGCTTCTAATCGGTCATAAGCTGATTGCGGATTAGCTTGCGCTAGACATGCCAGTCGCCACGCCCCCGATGAAGCGCCGAGAGTATGCAGCGGCTGATTTAAGTCTTTAAAGAACTCGGTAAAAAGATAGCGGTCGAGCCCAGCAATACCGATCCACTTAGGCCCTCCCGAGGCTGCCAGCAAGCGTGAAAACAGTTCAGGTTTAAATCCATTCTCGCTCAGAGTGTTAAAAGCCTTTGGCCCGGCGATAAATCGTAATGCAGACACACTCATCCTTATTTGGTTAATTATTTTCAGTTTCAATCAGTCTACGTCATACCCTAAACTTGATGCTTAATCGACGCAACAGGAAGTATTATCTTGTATCGCCTAACTTAAGTTAGCGTTACACTTCGCCCTATAAACGGTGCGTCTATTGGCGTGCTTTTGTCTAACTAATTAATTGGTCAGATTCGACCACTGCGAGCAAACATCATGATTGTTGATACGTTAGCGAACCGCGACATCTATGCTGCGATTAACCCACAAATTGCTAAAGCCCTTGAGCATCTTGCAACGACCGATTTTAGCCTGCTTGAAGTAGGTAAATATGAACTCGAAGGCAAGAACTTGTTTGTTATCGTTAATGATTACCAGACCCAGCCTAAAGAACTTGAAGCATTTGAAGTCCACCAGCAGTATATTGATGTGCAATATGTAGTGAGTGGCGAAGAGGAGTTCGGTTACCTACCTTTAGCTAACCAAACCCCGTCGAAGCCATACTATGGCGAACACGACTACGCTAATTTTGATTATGAATCGAATAAAGATGACGCCGCTTTTATTCCACTAAAAGCAGGTATGTTTGCCTTGTTTTTCCCTGGTGATATCCATATGCCAGGCACTGGTGCTAACGCAAATAAGGTGAGAAAAGTGGTCATTAAAGTTAAGGTTTAATAGCAGTCAGTATCAATATTTCAAGGATAGAATAATGCGCTTTGTCAGTTTACTCATTGTTTTGCAACTTAGCTTTCTCAGCCCATTCGCTATGGCTTCCATCACGCCTGACGAGCTACACCAAATAAAAGCGATACAATTTAATGATGGCAAGGTCATAACGTCCGGTCTACCTAAGAAGTCTGAATTTTCAGCGCTAAAAGCATCAGGTATCGAGCTGGTGATCAACTTAATCCCAACAGAAAACCCTAACGGGTACTCCAATGAAGCTGAGCTGGTCACTCAAGCTGGTATGGACTATGAAGGAATTAATGTTGATTGGCAAAACCCAACAATAGATGATGTTGGCCGCTTCTTTAGCATCATGGAGGCTAATCAAGGTAAGCAGATCTTAGTGCACTGCGCGGCAAACTATCGGGCATCTGCGTTTTACTACCTTTATCTATTAAAGAACGGCCACAGCGACTCTATTGCTTATCAACAAAAAGTGATGGCACCTTGGGGCGAGCTAACTCAAGCCTTAGCTGACTACCCTCAATGGGCAAACCTTATCGAACAGGTAAAAGCGAATATCAATGAGTAAGCGTGTCGTCTCAAGCCCGAACTCTCATCAATTCTAACAAGCGCCCAATCGGGCGCTTTTTTTATTAGCGATAAGCTCTTCTCTTCACATTAGCCACAACTCAAGCTGTCAAATTTGTGATCTTGATCATTATTGCCAAGCTGCTAATATAGCCAAGCAGAATTAGTTATACCAAAAAAGAATAACAGTATTTTAACGGCACAATTATAAAAATAAGAGCCATAAATAATGAATAAACTAAATGAGTTAACTCAAATCTATCTTGACGCTAATGCCACTACACCAGTCTTACCTGAAGCTGCAGCCGCTGCGCTATCAGCCATGGAAACCTTGTTTGGTAATCCAAGTAGCAGCCATATCACAGGCCTAAAAGCCAAAAATCTGATGGAGCAACCCCGTCAACACGCGCAACAGTTACTCGGTAGTGGTGCGGGTAAGCTCATCTTTACCAGTGGTGCAACAGAAGGGATCCAAACCTCGATCCTTTCAGCGCTGATTGCGGCGAAGACTCAGATACAAGCGGGGAAAAGCTACAGCGTACTCTATGGCGCCACCGAGCATAAAGCGGTGCCCGAATCTCTCAAACATTGGCTTAAGGTGCTAGATATACCAGCTGAGGTAAAAGCTATTCCAGTCGATCGTTTTGGCCTACTCGATCATGATGTTATTCGCCAACAAGCTCCCAGTGCGCTGATGATTTGTACCATGGCTGTTAATAATGAGACTGGCGTATTTCAAGACCTACAACAGTTAGAGCACACTATCCGTAGCAGTAATCCTGCTATATTTTGGATGGTCGACTGTGTGCAAGCCCTAGGTAAAACTGCACTCAATCTTGAACAAACAAGCATTGATTACGCGCCATTTAGCGGCCATAAGCTCTACGCACCAAAGGGGATAGGTTTTGTTTATATCCGAGAAGGTGCACCTTTCACGCCTTTTATTGCAGGAGGAGGCCAAGAAAGTGGTTTACGCTCAGGCACTGAGAACCTACCAGGGATGGCCGCACTTGACGTGATATTTAAGATGCTACTACCTAACCAACACTCTGCGTTTAGTAACAACGAGGCACTACACAACTACAGACAGCAGCTTGCAGATACCTTGACTCAGTGTTTTCCGCAGGTGGTGTTTAATAATAGTTTTGAACATAGTGTGCCAACGACAATTAACTTTGCCGTACCTAACTTCAGTAGCAAAGAGATCATGGACCTCTTTGATGCCGCTAATATTCGTGTCAGCTCAGGCTCAGCCTGCAGTTCTAAGGTCACCCGCAGCTTTGTACTCGATGCCATGGGCTTACCTGCTTGGCAAAGCGAGTCTGCCATTCGAATGTCTTTCGGGCCAGCCATGACCCAAGCTGATGTAGACACTGCTTGTGAGCGCATCAAAATGGCCTCTCAAGCCTTAACCCAAAGCTGCTTAGTTGTCGACATCGCGAATGATACGACAGACAAAGCCGAGTTAGATGGCTTATTACAGCTGCGTTCTGGCGCTAGTTGCACTTGGGTTTATGCTGATAAAGTTAGTAAACAAGCAATCATTATTGACCCGCTCCCAGAGCTGCAATGCCGACTTGATACACTACTGCAATGCCAGCAACTCACCCCTGTTGCGATTATCGACACCCACGGACATGCCGATCATGTGTCTGGGCGTGAAGTCTTAGCTAACCGTTACTTAGCCGAGCAAGATAGCGATATTTTAGGCTGGCCTTATCAGAGCCAAACCATCGAGCAATTTGGCGGGGAGTATGAGGCGATTACGATTGGCTCACAGCAATTAATAAAAGTGCCGACTCCGGGTCACACCAGCGATAGCATAAGCTTACTCCTCTGTGCAGCTGAGCAAGGTGAGCAACTGCAGGTTCAGTATGCTTTTACTGGCGACACGATTTTAATGGGAAGTCTAGGTCGAACCAATTTTGATTCGAGCTCAAGTTCGGCGCTGTTTAGCAGCCTAAAACGACTCAATAACAGCCTCAGTCCCGATACGCTCATTTGCGCAAGCCATGATTACAATAATGAGTTCACCACCAATCTCAGCGCAGAGATGATGCGTAATTCGCTGCTTAACGCGGTATTAACGCAGCAAATATCTGAAGCGGACTTTGTGGTGCGTAAAGCGCAGCTCGATAGCCACCTAAATGATGAAGTGGGGACAGAAATTATGTGCGGTGCCTACGTGGGCAGCTGTGATAAGTCTGCCATCAAAGAATATGACTCCAATAGCCTAGCGGCAGCGATGCAAAATGATAGTCAGGTACGGATAATCGATATCCGCGAGCCCCATGAATATGCTCTCAACCATGCCGATGGCTCAAATAAAAATGTGCCTTTGACTCGGCTAGTACAGTTTATTCAAGAACATCAACACCAAAAAGACAAACCTTGGGTACTGGTATGTCGCAGCGGTAGCCGCTCGATGATCGCTGCACAAGCGATGCAAAGATTAGGCTTCGAGCAGATCTCGCACCTTAAAGGCGGCTATGCGCTCAATCATTAAATTATGTTGCGCCTAGCGTTATCGGCAGCATAAGGTTTAAGCACTTCAGTGATGGCTTAGAAGATTAAGCGCATTAAAAAGCCCTTTGCGGATAACTGCGAGGGGCTTTTTACGGGCAAATTAACATATTAAATCACTACTACTTTGCCGCGACCATCACCGAACACTGCTTAGGTTTAACCTTAGCTTTTTTGCTTTTTGGCTTAGCTTCTGCTGTCGCAGTTGATTTAGACGCAAGCGGTTTCGGTTTTTCAACCTGAGTTTGAGTCAACTGTTGTTTCCACCAGCCCAGCTCACCACAGCCATTGCCGCTGGGGATCGCCGCTTGATCTCGGCAAAAAGGGTTATCATCAGGGCAACTCAGTCTAACGTGCATATGATAGGTATGGCCCCACCAAGGACGAACCTTATTCAGCCAGGAATCATTAGCTAAGCGCAGATCACAAAGGTGTTGCTTAATCACGGGGCTGACAAATATCCTTGCAACACGTTCATCTTCTGAGGCCAGCTTTAGCATTTGAGTATGCGCCTTAGACCATACCTGAGTATCAAGTTTGAACTGCTTCTTATTGACCAATTTAAGGGGGGTAGGCTGCTCACGCTCAGCCTCTGTTAACGGCTGACTCGTTTGCTTCAACCAAATATCAACATCTAGCCCTATCTGATGACTGCTATGTCCCTTAGTAAAATTGCCGCCCCTTGGCATCGACATGTCGGCGACCAAAATATCACTGAAGCCTTGCTGATTAAGCTTGGTAGCATAACCCTCTATAAATCGTATCAGACTGGGGTGACCATAATAACGCTGTCTTGCGGTACGAATAACCTGATAACCTTTGCCAACCAGTGGCAGCGCTTGAGCCCCCTTCAAACACCCATTGGCATAACTGCCAATGGCACTGGCTTGAGTACCATAAGTGGTACCCACGGCTTCCCAAGGATTTGCCGCCGCCATCGATGCAACAAACAGGCTCAAGCCTACAAATCGGCGTACGCCTAGCCCGGTGATCTTCCACAATCGGCTCGCTAACATCCCTTATCTCCCTATGGCGATGGTTACTTTAGAATGCATAAACTAAGTCAACCCACTTTGATTCACTCTATAAATGCATTTTGGCTCACTCCATAAAAGATAGTTGAGATTACAGCGCTATCATCAGCGTAAGCTAAATAATGATCGCTACAGTAGGTTTTACAGAGGGGATTTTTGATGGGTAGTTTTTTAAGAGGAATTTAAAGGATATTTTTGAATCAGAGTCTTTAAAAGGTAGCCTTTGAAGAATAGCTTTAAAGTAGAGCCTTTAAAGGGGAGTCGCTCTGCGGGCCAATAGCTCAACTCTTGAGTGTTCGACTGTAAACGAGTATTTGAGACGCAATTTGATTCTAGTTAACCGTCCTAAAACGTAATGTAGAAGACTCACTTTCAGCTATTTGCCAAGCCTCTCTTTTGCTGTTCACATATAAGTCTCTGCAATTTAAAAAGAGTATCAGCCATGATACCGCCTATCACTTAACATCGTGTATATGCTATTAGAATCAGTCTACACATGAAATCAATACAATCATCCACATAAGCATAAACAGCCTAGAAAATGCGGAGCGATCCCGCTCCGCGTACTAAATATGCCAGCCATGCTGGCACTTTATTCATTAAGGTGGTTAGGCATAACCGCAAGCATCATTATGGAATAAAAACATTTCATATGACTCGCCCCTTAATAACTAAAGCGCTGTATTAACAACTTGCAAACCGTAGCTAAAAAGCAAGAGATAACACTGATGGCAGACTAATGCGTCAGCGTTATTTCTCAAGCCTTCTCCATTATCCATTATCCATAATGGAGGTTCAAAAGATTAAACTTGCTTGAATATCGGTGCTGTAATGAGCACAAGATATTCAAAGGTATTACTTGCGCCCTTGATATAACCAACGGTAAAGCGTCGGTAATACTAATAAGGTCAGCGCTGTCGAACTAAAGAGACCACCGATAATCACCACGGCTAGCGGCTGCTGGATCTCACTTCCTACTCCTGACGAAATCAGGATTGGAATAAGGCCTAATGCTGAGGTTAGTGCCGTCATCAGTACTGGGCGTAAACGCCCTACCGTGCCTTCATAAACCGCATCATAGAGCGTCTCGTCGGTCTCTTCTTTAACGCTGGCTCGACGTTGATTAATAGAGTCGACCAATACCACTCCGTTTAGCACCGCCACCCCAAACAAGGTGATAAAACCAATAGAGCTAGGCACCGACAGATAAGTGCCGCTGACAAACAGTGCAACCACACCACCAATTAAGGCCAGCGGTACGTTGGCCATAATCAAGCCAACTTGCTTTACTGAGCCAAAAGAGAAATACAGTAGCAGTGCAATCAAACCGATAGAGATAGGTACGACCAACATTAACTTTTGCTGAGCACGCTGCTGGTTCTCATACTGACCGCCCACAACTACTGTGTAACCCGGTGGAAGTTCAGCCTGAGGCACGATGGCGTAAATATCATTGACCACTGAGCCCATGTCACGATCAGAAACGTTAGCCTGCACCACAACGCGGCGCTGAACATCATCACGACGAATGTTAGGTGGTGCCATCTCAATCACAACATCGGCGACTTCACCAAGACGAACCGTAGCACCGCTGACGCCCGTCAATAGCAAGTTTTCTAACACATCTGGAGAGCTACGATATTGCTCAGCTAAACGCACGTAAATATCGTAACGCGCATTACCATCGATAACTTGGCCTGCACTCCCGCCACCAATACCCTGGCTAACCAGCGCCATGATTTCATCAACACTAATGCCATAGCGAGCCAGTTGATCACGCTTAGGGCGAACAACTAATTGCGCCTCACCACTGACCTGCTCCAGTGATACGTCTACCGCACCTGGGATCTGTGAGACTAAATCGGTCAGCACTTGGCCGCGCTCAGATAATACATCTAAGTCGGGTCCAAAAATCTTAATCGCTAGCTGGGCTTTAACACCTGACAACAGTTCATCGACGCGAGTCGCAATGGGCTGGGAGAAGGTAAACAGTAACCCTGGATAGACGTTAAGTTTTTCTTCCATCTTACGTTGCAGTTCAAAGCGATTTTCCGCGCTTACCCATTCATCAACCGGTTTCAATCCGATATAGATCTCGATGTTGTTAACAGGTTCAGGGTCGCCACCTAACTCAGCAGCACCAATACGGCTTAGGGCGTAATCCACTTCAGGGAATTCAAGCAGAATCGCCTCAAGCTTTGGGGCAACATCCAGTGATGTGCTAAGGCTTGCCGTAGGAGCAAGGGTGACACGCAGATTAATGGTGCCCTCTTCAAGTTCAGGTACAAACTCTGTCCCTAACCTTGGCAATAACATCATGCTCATGGCAAACATGACAGCAGATGCAATCACCAACACTTTAGGGTGTGCCATGGTTATGCTTAATAGTTTACGGTAAACGGACTCAATCGGCTTAAGCACCGCACTTTCTCGTAGCACAACGCCGCGTTTAAATAGATATACCGCAAGCGCAGGTACCGCAATCAAGGCAACTAACAATGCCGAGATCATCGCAAGAATAATACTCACCGCCATCGGCTGGAATAACTTACCCTCAACACCTTCAAGGGCAAACAAGGGTGCAAACACCACGATGATGATCGCGGTCGCGAAGAAAATTGGGCTACATACCTCTTTAGCCGCCAGCATGACGCGCATAGCGATACCACCGCTAGATTCATCATGAACGCTATTTTTAGTGCCATCTTCATCGCTATGGTAAGGATCTACCTCACCAGAAGCGCGCTTTTGAGCGTTTAGTAAGTGGCGTTTATCGGGTTGAGTGAGATGCTTGAAGATATTCTCTACCATCACCACCGAGCCATCCACCAGCATACCAATGGCAACCGCTAAGCCACCTAGCGACATCAAGTTTGCTGACATACCAAAGTAAGACATCACTAACAGTGCAAGACCGATAGAAACAGGAATAGACAGTAGTACCAACATGGTCGCGCGGATGTTGACTAAGAACAGCGCCAAGATCACCACGATAAAGATAAACGCCATGAATAGCGCGTCACGTACCGTAGTAACGGCTTGATTAACAAGGTCTGCTTGATCATAGAAGACTTCAAACGACACACCATCAGGTAGCGCCTGCTCAATCATTGCAGTGCGATCGCTAATATCGTCGATCGTTTCTTTGGTGTTCGCACCCATACGTTTAAGTACAACACCTGCAACCACTTCACCCAGATTTTGAGTATTTCCCGCTTCGTCACGGCGCGTCATTGTCACCGCACCAACGCGGATTTCACTGCCGTAATCGACCTTAGCAATATCACCCACACGTACAGGGGTACCGGCAACTTCGGTCAGTGGGATTTGTGCAATCGCTTTTAGACCCGCATCGCCCGCAGGCAATAAACCATAACCACGTACAACTAATTGCTCCTGGCCCTGATCCATAAACCAGCCACCCGCGTTGCGGTTATTGCTCTCTAACGCGCTAGTGACCTGCGCCATAGATAAGCCGTAGCTCAATAGCTTGTTTGGTTCTATTTGCACTTGGTACTGACGTACCTCACCACCAAACGATAATACTTCAGTCACGCCGCCCACAGGCATCATGATAAGTTTCACCATGTAGTCGTTGATACTACGCAGTTCAGCAGCATTCACTCCTGACTCAGGTGTGGCACGCAAGATGTACTGATAGATCTGTCCAAGACCTGACGTATTTGGGCCAATTTCAGGTACGCCAACTCCGTCGGGGATCATTTCACGAGCAGCTTGCAGCTGCTCAAACACTTGCTGACGCGCAAAATAAATATCAGTGCCTTCAGCAAATACCACAGTCACAATCGACAAACCCGTACGTGAAAGTGAGCGAACCTCAGTCACCGCAGGCAAGGCATACATCGCCGACTCAACAGGGTAACTGATTAACTTTTCAACCTCTTCCGCCGCTAAGCCTTCGGCAGCAGTATTAACCGTTACCTGAACGTTGGTTACGTCAGGAAAGGCATCTAAATTGAGTTTTGGTAGCATAGCGATACTGGCAATAACCAAGCCTATTAGCGCAAGCACTACCATCAGACGGTTGCGAACGGCAACGTCTATGAGTTTCTGTAACATAGCTGCAGCCTCTTAGTGATTGTGGATATCGAAACCAGATTTAGCTTGCTCAGAGGCGAGTAGAAACGCACCTGACACAACAACCTGAGCATCTTTCGCCAAACCGCGCACCAAGTTCATGCCACGCTGACGCTCAACCACTTCAATCTCTATCGCTTCAAAACCATCAGCGCCTTCGATGAACACCTGCCAGTGACCGTCGCTACTACGTGTTAGCGCCGAATCAGGTAAAATAACCCCACCTTCTGAAGCATCAGGAAGGTACAGTTCAGCAAATTGACCTGCATGTAACACATGGCCTGCATTTTCAAAGGCCACTAAGATCTGCTCAGTACGAGTGACGCTATCAAGCTCATGTGAACGACCAATGATGGTGCCTTCCATGCTCTTGTCGCCAACTTTGACCACTGTTTTGCTGCCAATACTGACATTTTCAGCTTGCACTGGCGTCAACTCAGCTTCTACCCAAAGGTGTGACTCATCCGTTAACTGCATTAGCGCCGTACCTGCCGGTATAATTTGGCCTAACATGGCGATATCTTGCTGAACACGACCTGTAATCGGCGCAATCAACTGATAACTACCTATGGTTTCTGGTGCATTAGCTAAGGCTTTAATCTGCGCTGGCGTCATCTTCATCGCTTCTAACGTGGCACGCTTAAGCTCGGCATCCACTTGAGCTTGCAGGCGACGACTCGCGCTGACAGCGCTAGCGCTCATGCGCTTCACTCGGCTCCACTCTGCTGCGGCATTAATATAGTCAGCTTGCGCTTGAGCCACGGCGACGCCGCCTAGCGTTAGCAGTACATCTCCCTTGTTAACTTCTTGCCCTGGAACAACGCTTCTTTTTAATATGCGAACATCTACCTGAGGAGCAATAGTGACGGTTCTGTCTCTATCCACGACCAAGGTGGCTGTAGCGACAGCTTCTAGACTAAAAGTTTGCTCACTCAACTGAGCGACTTCGATACCCGCCAATGCCTTTTGCTCAGCGGTCAATTTAATACCATGAGCCTCTTCTTCAGCTTCTTCTGCATCGTGACCATGACCATCACCTTGTGCGTTCTCTTGTTCTGCATCGTGATCATGACCGTCATCCAGTGCATTTGCTTGATCAGCGTCGTGATCGTGGCTGTCACCATGGGCGTTGGCTTCTTCGGCGTTATGCTCGTGAGCATCATCTTGTACTTTCATCAAAATGATCTCTTCAGCACCGTGATCATGGTCATCGCCAGCGGTTGCAATCGTAGGCAATAAAAACGCCGTGGTTAGTGATATCAAAAAGCCAAAGCTCATTGCACGAGTAATTGCATTTAGTCCGAATACGCTCGATTTTACAGTGCTGTTCATATTGTTAAGCATCACTTGTTGTACCGTTGAATTATTTGTCGTTTTCATCATCTAAGCCTTTATTTTCTCTGCTCAAGAGCTGCCACATTGGCACCTTGAGTTGATAGCTGACTATTGAGGTAGCCTTCCAATTGCCCACTTACACCCATCCAGTTCAACCAGTTTTCATACAGGGCTGATTCGAGCGTTAGACCCGCTATATAGCTGCTGCTCATCTGTCTTTGGCTTTGTAGGTAATCGCTAGTATTGATGTCGCCAGCCTGCCACTGTTGTGACAATGATTTGGCCGCTTTAGTACCTGATGTAAGGACTAAATCACTCCAATCTTTATAGCGCTCAGTGAGTCGAGGAAGGCTTAATGAAAACTGCTTTTGTTGCTGTAACAACACACGTTCTTCGGCAAGGTAGGCTTGCTCTGCAATCACAATACCTTGATTAGCAACAGCAATAGCTTCGCTATAGTTATTTCTAATCTGTAGAGGGATCGACACGCCTACACCGAACTTATTCTCGTCACCTTCACGCTCTGCGCTAAGGCTAATACTCGGATCGGCGCTACCATCAGCCTTTGCTTGTTCTACTGCGACTTTGGCAACCAGTACTTGTTGATAAGCACTCTTAAGTGCTGGCAGCTCTGGTGATACCTCTAAACGACTTGCTTGTAGCGTTAATGCATTAATAAAATCTTCAAACGGCAGTTCAAATTCACCAAACAATGCCAATACGGCTCCATCTGCTGCAATTGATGCTTGCTCGCCCAAGGCGTAATCAGCGGCGCTGTTAGCAACGTCGAGTTGCATTAACTGCAACTCAACACTCGACATATCACCCACCTCGGTGCGCTGACGCGCAATTTCGAGTTGCTCTTTGGCACGATTGAACTGCTGCTTTTGAAACTCTAGCACCTTACGCGCCTGGTTTTGATTAGCTAACGCTTGCAATCTTTCGGCTAGCATCTGATTGCGTTCTAGCGTGATAGTAGACAGTAAAATTTCGCTTTCAAGCTGTGCTATACGGGTAGCAACACCACGCTTATCGCCCCAATCGATAGTCTGACTGATATCTAGGCTATAAGTGTCATCGGTGGCATTTTGGTAACCCAAACCAAGCTCGGGGTTATAAACCGCCTTGTCTGACGCAGCCATGTTTGACTGTGCCTGTTGGCGGCGCGCAGCTTGAGCCTGCACTTCTGGCAAACTATTGAAGCGTTGCATAACCTCAGGAAGCCAATGGTTAAACTGCCCCATGTTATTTGTAGAGGCGCCAATTTGCGCTTGAGCCATAGACTCGGGCAATTGAGGCTCAGTGTCCGCAGCTTGCAGCCTAGTCACTGAACCTGCCAAAAGGCCGAGTATCAGGCTGGCAATTATCGTTTTTTTCATCGTGGATCCTATCAACCCGAACGCCATCACTCCTATGCGATAAAAAACACCTAGCCTATGTAGGCTGCAGTCGTGTCAATGGCATGAATATGCGCTCGGGTGTAAATCGATATGAGTCAGTATGGATCCCATGATTTACCCCACAGATGACACAAATAATATCGAGTCAATAAGCGAGATATAGCAAGATCCACACAGTAATGTAATAAAGATTTAGCGAAGCTGAAGTTGGCGCTTAGCGTATGTAGCGCTGAAGGTGAAAATCACCTAGCCGATTTCAACCCCTATAGGGTTAAACGATTGGGGGGCGGTAATCCGGGAGTTGCTCTGGGGGAAGGTATTGCTCGTTAATACTATTTAGCTCATCGCTCACAGGTACTGATGGCACGATAGAGACAAATGACATTGCCGTCACGTGACCGCCGTGACAAGGGCAATCGAGGCACAACTCAAAACTTTTCGATTCGGTTTTATTGATTGTATGACTATGTGCGGTGTCATCGACATTAACGACTTGCTGTTCAATTGGGCAGGTACAGTCTACACATTGAGCAGAGGTTATAACATCTGCAATAAATTCGAGATGTGGGTGTGGCGCGCTTTCTTCCTCGTGATCCCCTAAATGTAACTGGTGCGCGCCAAGATTGCCGCCTGCAAATTGCAGGAGGACAACGGCGATCAGCACAGCTGCCATTTTATAAAGAGACTGGGGACTAAATAGACGCAAACTTCACCTATTGATTCGGTTTATAAAGCTAACAAAAAACGTATTGTAGCGATTAAGACTCGCATAATAGACTAAAGTTCACTGTAAACAAGATATTATCTAGCGCTTAGTGAACTTGCTCTCATTTTCAATGCGAGTCGGTTAAACTGTTGATATTTATTTAAATACACAGTGTTTAGCGTAATCGGCCGCTTCGTTAGCCGTCCAGTCTCCAGATGGCTTTTCTTTCATCTGTTTACACCAAGCTTCGCTGCCAACTTCTGGCGCACAAGCGCTCAGTCCAAATACCAGTGCACAAACCAATGACAGCCCTGACAGTTTAGTTAAAGACATCTGTAAATCCTTCTATTTAAATACGGCAATGAATGTTGCCCGATTATACCAAGATTAATTGCCCGTACGAGCAGCGATCCATTGTGTAGCCAACTCTTTTTGTTCTAATGGATACCAGGCCACTTCACCTTGCATAAATGGCCCCATGAGCCGCACTGCATTACCAAACCAGTCAGGACCACCGACAAGCACTAAGGCATCGAAATTTGGCAACTGAACTTCGCCGCTTCCTGTTAACGATTGCTGCTGCCAGCCCTCGAGTAAAACATCGGCTTCTACATAGATACAGATCTTACCGCTTGTGTCGCGATAACGCTCAATCAATGGTTGCATGATCTGACCGTAATCCTGGGTCGATAAGCGACCACTGGCAAATAAACTGATCACACCCTTAGCAATATCAGGGATCTTACACAGCATACATCGGCTCCGTAATTCTCAATAATGACGTAATGATTGCTTGATAATAGCAAACTCGCCGCGAAGGAAAAGTAGACCATCCCTTATTTCGGCTAAAAGTCTGTTAATATTGAGCAAAGGAAATTTAAGAGCCTACGCCTAGTTCCGCGTCAGGTAAACCATCAAAATAGGCGTACTGCTTTGGCAACAATAAAAATATCAAATTCAGTATCGATTCAAGACAGCGAACTCGAGTGGCAATTCATCCGCTCCAGTGGCGCAGGAGGCCAGCACCTCAATAAAGTGTCTACGGCTGCACAACTTATTTTTGATATCAAAAGTTCCTCTTTGCCTGAGTATTACCAGCAACGTTTACTCGCTAAGGCGGATCACCGCATTACCAAAAGCGGTAAAATCATCATTAAATGCCAGCAAAGCCGCAGTCAGGATTTTAATCGCCAAACCGCACTTGAGCAGTTTATCGTTTTAGTGGCCAGCGTTAATGCTGTGCAGAAAAAACGTATCGCGACCAAACCGACTAAAGGTAGCCAACGTCGCCGAGTCGATACAAAAAAACAGAAAGGGGCGACGAAGGCCCTGAGACAAAATAAATCTAACTTTTAGCCCTTAAGCCAAAGTAGAAAGAGGTGAGTCGAGATGAGAAATACTCACAAAGTTTGGCTATGTAGCTACAATGTTCGACAAGCAGCAGTTTTTTTGTTGAAATCAGCGCTATAAGCGCATATTAATCTGCGTTCACAACAATGTATTCCAAGGGAATTGTCATGAGCAGCCAAGCAAAAATCTTATTAGTTAATGGTCCTAATTTAAATTTACTCGGACGCCGTGAACCTGGCCACTATGGTCATCATACACTGGATCAAATTGTCGATGATCTCAAGCAGAGTTCAACTCAAGCCGGAGTGCAATTAGAGCATATTCAATCAAACGCCGAACACTTACTGATTGAAGCTATTCACAATAGCGATGCCGATATAGTGATTATCAACCCCGCCGCCTTTACTCACACCAGTGTAGCGCTTAGAGATGCATTGCTTGGAGTCGCCATTCCATTTATTGAGGTTCATTTATCAAATGTGCACAGCCGTGAGCCATTCCGTCACCACTCTTACTTTTCCGATAAAGCCATTGGTGTGATCTGTGGCTTAGGCGCTCAGGGATATCAATTTGCACTGCAAGCCGCTATAGCTCGCTTAACTGCCACTGAAAAACATTAAGGTCAACCTAGTTAATGGATATTCGTAAAATCAAAAAACTGATCGAGTTAGTGCAAGAGTCTGATATTGCAGAACTTGAAATTAAAGAAGGTGAAGAGTCGGTGCGCATTTGTCGCCACAGCCCTGTACCGATGCAGTCAAATACACACGCATATCTCGCTCCAGCGAGTAGTGTCGCCCCAGCAATACCACGCCCAGTGAGCTCAAACAGTGCAGATGATAGCGACACACATCAGCTGCTATCGCCTATGGTTGGCACCGTTCACCTCACGGATAAAAATAGCCACACACCGCTGTGCACTGTCGGCCAAAACGTTAAGCTTGGTGAGGTCGTGTGCACCATCGAAGCCATGACGATGAGCAACCATATTACAGCTGATAAAGCGGGCATCATTAGTGCCATTTTGGTGGATGATGGTCAACATATCGACTTTGAGCAAGTCATTCTAGAGATAGAATAAACGCATATATACAAAAGCTTAAGTATTTAACAAGGAACCCTATGATACTCATTACCGGTGCAAGTAGCGGACTAGGCGCAGCGCTCGCCAAACTATACGGCGATGAAAGCCCAATTTGTATCACAGGCCGCAATAGCGAACGTTTACAGCACATTTCAGCCGTTATTAATCAGCCTTGCCTGACTCAAACTACCGATTTATGCAACGCTAATGCTGTTGAGGCCTTGTTTGATTCTCTGCCGCAAACACCTTCAATGATCATCCATAGTGCAGGCAGTGGCTATTTTGGCCCCATCGAAACACAATCATCTGAGGCTATTCAAACGCTGCTTAATAACAACGTTACCTCAGCAGCTTTCTTACTACGTGAAGCTGTTAAGCGCTATAAAGACCAAGCTGTGACGGTGGTCATCGTCATGTCGACCGCTGCGTTAGTCGCTAAAGCCGAAGAGTCTACCTACTGCGCAGCAAAATGGGCTGTCAGAGGCTTGGTCGAGTCGGTACGTTTAGAGCTAAAGAATAGTCCAATGAAATTAATTGCTGTCTACCCTGGGGGCATGGCCACCGATTTTTGGCCTACCAGTGGTAAACAAGCCAATACCAGCGACTTTATGAGTGCTGATGAAGCTGCAGGCATGCTAAAACACGCTTTAAAGAGCACCGAACACGGTTATATTTCGGATTTAACCATCGCTCGCGGTTAAACCTAATTGAGCTGTGATTATTAGCCGCTAAGTTAAATGAAATAACTCAAACCTTTTCTATACTTAGCGAACCTAAGAATAAATAATTTGACCTAGAGTCAGGATAAGGAAAGTGGATGCGAACGGGTTTACTGTTTCTGGTTTTCTCAACAATATGTTTATTTATCGGCTATCACGCTTACCTATTTATTATGCCGAGTGTTAAGGTCATTAATCAGTCTGGACAAATTTTAACTCGAGTCGAAGTCAGTCTGCCGAGCAATAACTTAGTATTTGATAATATTGCCCCTACGCAAACAATGCGTATTCATTACAATACCGATCAAGCTGACGGAGACTACGCATACAGCATTCGACTATCATCTGGGGAGCACATTAATGGCCGCTGCGGTTACGTTACTCACGACCAATATATGAAAGTCCTAGAGTTGACCATAGACAGCGACGACCAAGTTAGCTGTGCTGAATAGGTTTATTCGCCAAGTAATGCAGCAATCTGCTGGTAACTGCTTTGGTTATTTTGATAATCAATTTCAATCGAATATAACTCGCCATTGACTAACAAAACTAATGATGGGAAACCTTGAATAGGTAAGTGCCTTGTACGGTTTAGCTCCCCCTCTAACATCGCCCTGGTTTCATCACTGTTCAACGCTATCGCAAACTGCGTACTATCAAGCCCAAGTTTGTTCGCCAGTTCAACTAAAGTGGCATCATCAGATGGGTTCTTTGCCTCTAAATAATATGCCTGTTGAATAGCGAGCAACATCTCTTTTTCAAGGCCAGATTCTCGAGCCAGTAAAGCTGCGCGGCAAGCCGGATAAGTCGAACGACGTGGCTTACATTGCTGCCAAAAATCAAAATTAAACGCTGTGCCCAATTGCAAAGCAATTTTGCTCCAGGTTTGCACCAAAAACTGCTGCATCTCTTCAGGCATAGGCTCATCACTATCTGGTGCTAGGCCGCCCAATCTATATTCAATATTGAGTTCAGGAAAGTCTACTTGCAAATTAGATTGCAGTCCTAACCAAGTCTGCCTATAACCCCAGCACCAGCTACACATAGGATCATAAACATAATAAAGAATTGCCAAGTTCATGGATGATTGTACCTCCGTCCGTTTGAGGACTCCTAGACTACCTAGCCAGATAAATATGTCTAGTAATTAAGACCATTCGATCTATATTTTTTGACATATCATTCGAAGTAATCGATAAAATAAAGCATGAAAACCTAATCGATTTTCTATGTCGGTTATTATATTTAAACAGCTTTTACCCGTATCTAAGCTCAAACCCGATATCAGCATTATTCGCGGTTAGTTGTTAACGCTCACCTCTTGGTAGCTAAATTGGCCACTGTCTAGCTGCTGTTTGCGTTCCTGTTTAACATTAAAATCAAGCTGCTTAAGATCAACTCGTTTTATCGCACTGTCATTCATGGTTTTATAAAATAATAAACCATTGCTCTGATCAATTACCGAGGTCCATTGAGTCGCACTCGACAGATCAGTAATGTGGGATTTATCATTAAATTCACTACCAATTGGGATATCGAAGTTATTCAAAATGTGAAAAGCTTGTGACACCGCCTGCTGAGCGTTATTCAACACAGGACTGCTATTGACGTAAAACGCTGCACGAACGAATCGAGATGGCGGTGAGATATCACCCGGAAGGCCCACAAAGTTAGAACCAACACCAAAGGATTGCGCCTCTACACCATTAATTTTCTGTGGTGGACTTATCCCAGGATGAAGATTGATATAATTATTAAGGTTGGTCACTTGCCAATTATAATCTGGCGAGTTAGTTAGCACCTTAGCCGTATTTTTATGAATATTTATTTTGCCGTGATCCATTATTTCAATCACTATGCTATTGCCCTGCTTATCTGATACCCGCCAATGCGCAGTCGGTGAAGGATTACCCTGCTGGTCAAAGTAGACTGTGACAATCTTAATTTTATCTAATGCAGCTTCAACCTCAGCGACAGTCTCAAATCGAGTCAACATCCAGCGTACAAAATCCATATCCGTAATGTTATTGTCAGTTTGCTTTGGGTCATACTTGGAAAGCGAGCCGTAATTGCGGAAATAAAAGAGCCCTGCACTTAAACCTTTCTCATTAATGCCTTCAGCAATAAAGCGATCATCACTGACTGAAATCCCCACAAAACCATAGTTACTGTTCCAGGTTAAGCCTTTTTTCTGATCGGGCATAATCGCCGTATATTGATAATCTCGAGGTGAGATAATGAGTTTACTATTAAGGTCATTATGACCCCACTCGATAGTACGAGCCTGAATTTGATCATTACTGCTAGTCGATAACGTTATTCCGGTACAAGCACTCGCACCATGACTAACAATGGAGGCGAGTACTAAAGCAAGTAGTGTTTTCTTCATGAATTTATTCTTAATCTTAGAAATGTATGACTGGATAAACCGCTCCATTAAACCTACACCTGAAAGGTAAAATTACAAAGCACTTCTACCAATTTGAATAAAGATGTCATTGCTTAGCGAGAGCTCTGCGACAGACGACGTAAGGAGTGTCGATATTGAAGCAGTATTTATCGACCGCTGGCGACTCTTTATCATCAAGAGTGGCATCGTTGCCAGCTTAAGTGGATAAGCCTCCTAAAACGGATAGCTCTATTCTGGCTAAGCACAGCGACGGTGCGACGTAAGGAGTGGCTCTTTTCAGCGTTCGTATATACGAAAAAAGCCCGTTGCGTTAGCAACGGGCTTTATCGCTTCTCTTTCGAGAATAATTTGGCGCCTGGAAATGACCTACTCTCACATGGGGAGACC
>NZ_JBRIMD010000033.1:0-40462 GCF_052977325.1 Shewanella sp. 0m-6 | reverse complement strand
TTTAAAAACACTCGGATTTTGCCATCTTATAAAGATCGGTCAACCGATCAATAAACTGCTAAATGATCGGCATTAGACTCCTTTGAGTCGGTTTTTACTAAGCAAATGTTTTGCTTCTGAGCGAAAGAAACTTGTCCCGTCTTACTTAATATTAACCACTAAGCTTGCACCGCTGCTTGATGGTGCACCATCAGCGCTGATGTAGTACCAACCTTCTGCTGGAGCACTAATCGTCAAGCTTTCGCCATTACCTTGGTTTTCAGACTTAACTTCATACGAGCTTGGGTTTGCCCATGTTTGGCTATTGCCATAAAGATTAACATCGCCGCTACCGTGGCCACTTGCAACACTCACTTCTTCTGTTCCTGCTGGCACATAGAAGTAGTAGCTAGAGTGACCATCTTCGATACAAATCGCTTCACCAAACTCGACACCGCCATAACCGTATGGAGATTGTGTTGCACAAGCATCAGCAACAGCTACCGGAGTGGTTCCTGTATCCCCGCCTTCTGTAAGGCTAACTTTAAGGCTTACACCATTAAAATCTTGGTACGCTAGTAAGCTGATATATACCCAACCACGGTTAGCTATCACGCTTAGCGACTCTTCGTTACCATCATTTTCTGATCTCGCATCAAAGTCTAATGGCTTAGCCCAAATATCTTGGTTAAAGAACAAATCAACATCACCTTCTCCACCCGATGTTGTGATATAAAGCGGCGTATTATCTTCTTCAACATAGGTGTAGAAGTAATTAATATCGCTGCCTTCAACACACTCAACATTTTCTTGAGTTAGCTTGCCATCTCTAATAGTGGCTGCGCCGCAATGCTCAACTGGGTCAACTGGGTCAACTGGCCCATCAGTATCAGCGTTATCACCAATTCCATCACCGTCAGAATCAGCCCACTCAGTAGGATCTGTTGGGAAGACATCAGCGTTATCACCTACGCCGTCACCATCGGTGTCTGACGTTTCAGTTGGATCGTTCGGGAACGCATCTTGACTATCAGGTACGCCATCGCCATCAGAGTCAACTGGCGGAGTAATACCGGTGTCAATTGAATCATCATTACTGGTCACTGATCCCAACCAAGTATTCCATTCACTATTATAATTTTGGCCAATCGTATTATCGATATAAGTTAACCAGCCATCGGCATCACCGCCACGCGCTAGCACCAATAAGGCATCAACATCACTTCTGTGGTTTTCGAATAGGAAACGAACCGCTAAGTAACCCCAGCCGTAAACACGGTCCGAACCACTGTTATAAGTATTCGCCAAAATCTCACTTAGGCTGTAAGCCTGTGAGCGCCCCATATCAACAGCCCCATCGTTACGATTTTGCTTAGAAATATACTCGGCTAAACCTTCAGTCCACCAAACTGACTTACCCGTATCAATATCAAAGTAGTTAAATGCGCCATAAAGGTTAAAACGACCATCTAAATAATGAACATACTCATGCTTGAGGTTCCACACCAAGATCTCATCAGTCCAAGTTGCTTCATGAGCAATAAATCGTGCCTGGTTGCCCTCTTGCGACGGCGTACCTTCTAAGTACATGCCACCATTGTTAGTGTTAATTCCAAAGATGACGCTGGCATACTGCGCATAATCATCATAACTATCGAAAATATTGACCTCAAGACTCTCATTTAAGTCATCAGCAACAGGCTGGTAGCCAGTAGCGAGTACATTATGGAATAGTGTTTCTTCACCGCCCATCAAATCACATGATGCTTGAAGCTCATCATTGGTTAACTGTTGCGCACGAATATAGATAGTGTCACTACAGTTGTAGTTTATAGGTAGAGCCGTTTGCTCAAGCTCCTCTTCCCAACCACAAATACCAAACTGCTCACAGTCACCTGGATTGTAATAATCAAGGTAACCCGCGGCGTCAGCCCACTGTGCAGACATGCGCTCAAATTTACTCATGTAAAGCTGCACACCGTCATTAAGGCGTGTTTTTAAGCTTTGAGGTAGATCCCAATAGGCTTGATACTCATAGAAACGACCAAATTCATGAAAGGCGTCCGTTGATTCATATTGGTAATTAGAGTTTATAATGTAATCGGCTGTCGCGATATTCAGCAACGCATCAATCAGCTCACCATGTTCCATGGCTTTACTGTTGTAGTCTTCTTCCCAGCTACCGTAATAAAGCGTAGTTAGGGCACTGGTCATTGCTGCACGGTGGCGATTGCTTGCCAAAAAGTCTGCATTAAACCTTTGTAAGTAATCGGTGATCACTGGCACGCTTTCTAAAACACGATCAGCACTCGCCCATGAAGTGAAAAACTCCATCAAGGTGTCACCAGCAGTCGAGCTTAAATCAAACAATTTTGGGTTTTTCGAATACTCAACTAACGCTCCATAAACTGCATCAGCCGCCTGTGTATCACCGTAGGTTAAATCGTCATTATAAAACTCAATATAAAAGGCGCCGCGTAAAAAATAGAACAGGTTACGCATTTCATTGCCATTGCTGCTGTCATAGGTAGCGGCAATATTTTTTACCTGGTTCGCAACAGAAACTACATTTGCAGTTTGGTAAGCCGCAACCGATACCGCATCATTTCTAGAATAAAGCTCTGAGATACAAGAGATGTCGGCTTGTCGAACAAAATCAAATAATGCTTGACCACTTAAATCGGCAAGCTCACTACTACACATGTTCTCTTCTGCTTCAGCTGCAGGGCCTACAGCCCCCATTGGGCCTTCAACTTTCTTTTGTTTATTTTTATCTATGTTCTGACGCTGGGTCTTTTCAGCATTTTGTTGCTTACCAGGCACATTCGCGCCCTTTTCAAAACGACTTTTTAAGTCATTACCGTGTGCCGCTTTGGTGGTTTCTTTCGCTGTTGGCGCGACTTCCCCAGATGCTAATGCAGCACTAGGAAAGAGTATAGCGGTGCAAGCTAATGCTAAAGCATGTACTTTAAAAGTACCTTTGTTAGCTTGTACTTTAGATGATTCTATTGACATATTTGACTCCAATTATTATCGCGACTTTGTCGTAAAATCACCTAAAGCTTCAAAGTGATCTATTAACCTGTATTCGGTAAGGTCTTGCACGATTGAGATTGTATTATTCTTATATTGTTAATCTTTTGTTAAAAAAGATTGGTTAATTTATAATTTATACAATATCCATAATCAAGTGATAAATATGGGTGAGCATGCATATAGAGCGCTATTTGATGAATGAACATTCAAGAGTCAAAGAAGTGACTCCCCCATTAACAATGACATTGCCTGTAGGTGAGTCTAGAAGGTACGTGGATTGGTATAAAAAACAGCCAACAGCAAAGACTAAACCGTCAGTATTAAGCCAATCGAATAAGCGTAAAAAAGCTAATCTTAAAACGATAAAGTCTTCATTCAATAACAAATTAGAAGCAGCAGACAAAATACACAACAGCGATATTAGACGCTCCTTTGTTATCGAACACTCCCCCTTTCAATCTGAGATAAAGAGCGCTTAACTTCCAATTCATGTTGCAGATATTAGCCATATAAAAATGAGTCAAATAAAAAAAACGCCTAAAGATTAAGCCTAACAATCTGCTTTTAACGACTAAATATGCAAGTATTAAACTTTGATTACACCGATATAATAAAAAAAGATAACTTATAACCCTTTCGTGACAACATCCTGATTACAACTCCGCTAGATAATATTTTCCTCCAGGCTGACTATCACGCTAGAATGCATTTTCCTTTAGTTTGTTCTCTGTTACTCGTTTACGGGGCCCTTTCAGGTTTAATATTATGGAACTCATTTTTACCATTGCACTATTTGCCTTTTCATCGGGGATCACCCCAGGCCCAAACAACATCATGCTAATGTCTTCAGGTGTTAACTTTGGGGTTAAGCGCAGCCTGCCTCACTTATCTGGTATTTGTATTGGCTTTCCGGCAATGGTGTTGGCCATTGGTTTAGGCCTCAGTGCAGTGTTCCAAAACTACCCTGTTTTACATAGCATTATTAAGTATATCGGTATCGCTTATATGCTCTATCTAGCCTGGTTGATTGCTAATAGCAGCGCCAAGATGAATGGCAAAGATACGACCGCCCCACTGTCTTTTATGCAGGCCGCCGCTTTTCAGTGGGTCAACCCTAAGGCATGGATAATGGGAATAGGCGCTGTTGCAACTTTTACCACCATGAGCCAGGCACTTGCACCGCAAGTCGTCACGATCGCGTTAGTCTTCTTTTTTATTGCTGTACCAAGTGCATTTGTCTGGTTAGGTTTTGGTGTCGCATTGAAACGATTATTAAAGAACCAAAGACAGCAAAAAATATTTAATGTCACTATGGCACTCTTGCTTGTGCTATCGATCCTGCCTATGATCGCGCCATAACTCCTTCAAGGCTGCATCTGATGACTCAGATAATCGATAACGAATTACAAGCATACGCAACAGAAACTGAAAACTGGGTAAAGCAAGTGATTATGAAATATAACATTTGCCCATTTGCCCGGCGTGAAGTCGAGCGCGCGAGTATTCGCTATGCCGTCATTGATGAGTCTCGCATGCAAGATGTGCTGCAAGCGCTTATTACAGAGTGTGCTTATCTTGATGAACACACTGATATTGAAACCACACTGTTTATCATCCCACGTGGTTTTGAAGGCTTTTACCTTTATTTGGATTTAGTCGATATTGCCAATGACCTGTTAATCGAACAAGGTTATGAAGGTGAATATCAGCTAGCGAGTTTTCATCCCGATTATTGCTTTGAAGATGAACCGCAAGACTCTGCAGCAAACTATACCAATCGCGCGCCTTATCCGACGTTGCACATTATTCGCGAAGCCAGTATGGAATTAGCGCTAGCGACTTATGATGAGCCAGAAACCATTCCTGAGCGCAACATTGCCTTTGCCGAGCGTAAAGGTACTCAGTTCTTTGTAGACTTATTAGCCCACTGTAAAAAAAGCCAATAAGCATACTCAATGGCAACGCCATGTTGGTTGTAGCCAAATCATTAATTATCAAGATTTAGGACATAAGCTTTATGGCTAAAAAGTATTACGTGGTATGGGCTGGTCGTGAAACCGGCATTTTCACTAGCTGGGATTACACTAAAAAGCTGGTCGATAAATTCCCACAAGCCAAATATAAGTCCTTCCCTAGTGAAGCCGAAGCGAAAGCTGCCTTTGCAACAGCGCCGAGTTATGGCAATGGCGTGAAAAAAACCACATCAGGCGCAGCGAAGACCAAAACGGCCGCTAAAGCGAGTCTTGATATCGACTTAAGTCGCTGCGATGTGTCTATTTTTACCGACGGTGGCTGTGAGCCTAATCCCGGCAAAGCGGGTTCTGGTGTCGCGGTTTATCATAAAGCCCAACTCACAGAGCTGTATTACGGACTTTATAATGCCAACGGTACTAATAATTCGGCTGAATTAAATGCCCTGCATCAGGCGCTATTGATTGCCGAAAAGGCACTAAAGCAGGGGCTAACGGTGCAAATTTTGAGTGACTCTCAGTACTCGATAAACTGTATCACCAACTGGGCTTACGGCTGGAAAACCAAAGGCTGGAAGCGCAAAACGGCGGGTGACATTAAAAACTTAGATATTATTCAGCAGTCCCACGCACTTTTCGATTCATTAAAGGACACGTTGGCGATTCAACATGTGGCCGCTCACGTGGGTATTGAAGGTAATGAACTGGCTGACCGCATGTCGATTTATGCCATTGATAAAAAAGATCCCGCATTCTGCCGTTACCCCGATCCGATAGTCCTCAGTGAAATCCTCAGCTTAAGAGCAGGCTAAGGCTAACGCCACGATTACATTACCGCCCAGTTGACACTTTATTACCGTTTATTCTCCTTTCGAGTTAGGTTTAAAGTGCCGGCTGTGGCACAATCGCCAGCATGAAAATCTACGCCCACATACATAGAGCCCCTATTCGCGTCATCCGTATCGGAAGACGTCGTGTTTGGCTGCGCCTAAAACGCGATATGTTAGTGTTGCAAGACGCGCTTGCTCAAGAAAAACAGGAGACTAAAGATATGTTAGTCACCTATAAGCGCCATACACGTAGACAAGCATCAAAAGAAGAACTGCTAGAAGCCAATAAGCAATTTGGCGATTTATTAAAAGGCCTTGGGCTAGGCGTGTTTGCCGTTTTACCCTTTGCACCTATCACGATCCCAATCGTGGTCAAACTGGGTAAGATTGTCGGCGTAGACGTATTGCCTAGCTCTTTTAATAATATGTCAGAGCGTAAGGCCAGTATCAAACGCGTCGCTAATGAAGCAAGATTACAATCAAGTTCTGAGCAAATTAAATAACTCTGCAATTAAGTTCTGAGCCAGTAAATCCTTTCGCCCCACCTTTCTCCCAAGTGTATAGCCTGATACTCTTAGCCTTAAGTCATTCTCATCATTAATAACAAGAAGAGTCCTTACATGAGCAACCTTATTATCTCTGGTGCTTCAGGCATCCCCTTATCTATTTTTAATAGCGACACATTTGTCGCTTGGCGCCAAGCGCAACCGCAGCGCATCCAAAACTGGCTCAACAGCACTCAATTTAACGGCAAAGGCGTAAGTTTACTTCCCAGCACTGAAGGCGAGCTAGAGCAGGTTATTTTTGTCAGCGATAGCGATGATTCGTACTGGCTATGCGGCGAGCTTGTAAACCAGCTTCCCGCAGGGCAATACCAGCTAAATGCCAATGAGCCACAGATAAAAACCGCCGCATTTAGCTGGGGACTTGGCGCATATCAATTTGATCGTTATAAGAAAAATACAAAAGAGCTACCAGTACTTATCGTACCAACGCAAGCACAAGCTGATGAAGCCAACAAGTTTATCCGCTCAGTGTCACTGGTACGCGATCTGGTCAACACTCCAGCTGCTGATATGATGCCACAACACCTTGCCGAAACAATGATAGTGATGGCACAAGAGTTTGGCGCTGAAATCACCCAGATTGTGGGTGATGAACTGCTTGAGCAAAACTACCCAACCATTCATATGGTTGGCCGCGCCAGTGAAAACCTACCGCGCTTAATCGATCTGACCTGGGGTGATGAATCAGCACCTAAATTAACCCTTGTTGGTAAAGGGGTCTGTTTTGACTCTGGTGGGCTGGATCTTAAACCGGGATCAGGTATGCGTCTTATGAAAAAAGACATGGGCGGCGCAGCGCACGTAATTGGTCTCGCGCAGCTGATTATGGCGCATAACTTACCCGTTCGATTGCGTGTATTAGTACCCGCTGTTGAAAACGCGGTATCGGCTAACGCCTTTAGACCAGGAGATGTCATCACCACACGTAAAGGCATCACTGTTGAAATCGACAACACCGACGCCGAAGGTCGCTTAGTCCTGTGTGATGCACTCGCCGAAGCGAATAACGATAAGCCTGAACTGGTGATTGATTTTGCCACGCTGACAGGGGCAATGCGCATTGCATTAGGCACCGAACTCCCAGGCTTTTTCAGTAATGATGACGACGTGGCAGCAGGCTTTACCGCATCTGGCCTTAAAGTGGACGACCCTGTATGGCGCATGCCGCTACATAGACCTTATTTAGAGTTAACCGGTAGTGATATTGCCGACTTGGCTAACTGCGCCAAAACGCCATTTGGCGGTGCAATTACTGCCGCGTTATATCTAGAAGAGTTTGTAGATAAAGGGATTAGTTGGAGCCACTTTGACGTAATGGCATACAACGTACGTAAGTTACCGGGTCGCCCTGTTGGCGGTGAAGCCTTTGGTATTCGCGCGGTATTTGATTACCTGCAAAATCGCTTTAAAGCCTAATTAGCCTTAGCAAACATACCTATTAAAGGCCCGCATGTCGGGCCACATCTAAAACCTTACACCTCATACTCGATCGCATAGAGGATTTCGTTCACGATACGACATTAACAAGGTTAAAAAGTTCCCCTCAAAAATCCTATCAACATCACATTATTAATCAATCAAACTCTGTAGGTGCTGTGATTGCGTATTCAGTCACAATCTAAAGTCAAATTATGGATATGATTCATGCTCCTAGTCCAATGTCGGATTATGAACATGAGAATAAAAAAGTGAAAAAGCTAAAGTTATCTATTTTAATTGGTGCGTTACTTGGCGCACCTACGGTTGTAATGGCAGATGAATTCAAACCTTCTGTTGATTTAGGTGGTGCAGTTAAGGTTAAGTACTTCGTTGATGATGGCAATGAAGCCTCTAAATCAAATGGCGGCACATTCGCATTTGATGCATTAGAACTTGATATCGATAGTCAGATTAGTGAAAACTGGACAGCAAGTGCTAAGTACGTTTTCAAAAACTCTTCAAGCAACCATTTCATTAAATACGCTTATGCTGCGTACAATGGTGTTGAAGATTGGCAGTTCCAGGGCGGTGTTATCAGCAAGCCATTTGGTAATAAGAGCTTCATCTCACACAACTGGTGGGAAAGTATCAACTACTACATGGGCTTTGAAGATGACTACGATTTAGGTGCTAAAGCTATCTATAACACAGGTAACTGGACATCTGAAGTTGCCTTCTTCAAGAACAGTGAATACTCGTCATCAGATACCCGTGGTTACGCTGCTGATGGGTTTACAGGTTCTGTAGGTGACAATACCTATAACAACGAAGAAACCAACACATTCAACATTCGTCAGTCCTACGTTTTAGACTTTGATAAGTTAACTGTACAACTTGGTGCGTCTTTAGAATATGGTCAGTTATATGATGACGGTATGCGCAATAACGTTAATACAGGTAAAGACGGACACGGTACATCGACAGCTTATGCTATCCACTTAGATGCTCAGTACAGCGGTTACCAGCTACAGCTACAGATGGTCGATTATGACTATGACCAATTCGATAACGAAGACAAGAATGGTCTATACGCAATGAAGATGGGTGGCGGCGCTTATGAAGTTGCAGCTAAAGGCCAAATCTTTGCTGCGAACGTTGCCAAGACTATCGGTTATGACTGGGGCACTGTGACGCTTTATAACGATTACAGCCACTTGACACCAAACACTGATGTTAACGCTAGCCTAAATGACTCAGTGATCAATACCACTGGTATGAGCATTGCAGTATCTGACTTCTACATTTTTGTCGATCATATCTACGGTAAGAATGCAGTATGGATTGGCGGTCAACAAGGTCTTGGTATCGAAAATCAAGATGATGATTTCTACTCACTATTTAACGTCAGTGTTAGCTACTACTTCTAATATTGATGGTTAGGCGACGTATTTTATAAGTTGCTATCACGCAAGGCGGACAAGCGTTTTATTACCTTTCAGCCTTGCGTGATCTTTACAGCCATTATTATATTCAAACTACTCCACCGCACTTTGCTTGATTCAGTGCTATGTATGAGTGCTATGTATAAGTGCTGTGCTTAAGTTCTCGCTTTAGAACATGCCGCGCTTCACACAGCCCCTACCCCACAAATTTAGCTTTCACAGCAAAGCGCTCTGCTCTATGCTGTCATCTTACATAAAACAGCAATAAATCTGATAACTTATGGCTGCATTCTAGGGCTTACCTTGGTCAGTTTTAATCAATGTAGCTAACTGAAATAATGACTCAGCTTTACACTCAATTGACAGCAGGATGCTCAATATGAAACTCGCAATACTTCCTCTTCTCGCCTTCATCACCTTTTCTAGTCAGGCTTATGCAGAACCCGCTTCTGCAGAAAGTGTTAAGCAGCTAATGCATAAAACCGGAGCAGGAGAGCTAGGCATACAAGCCATGAACCAGATGCTACCTGCACTAAAAAACTTAGTTCCCGATGCGCCTGAAGCATTTTGGAGCGACTACATGGCAGAGTTTAATCCAGACGATTTGATTAAAATGACGGTGCCGATTTACCAAAAGTATCTTACTGAAGAGGAAGTTCAAGCCCTTAACGCTTTCTATGACACACCAGCAGGAAAGAAACTAATAAAAGTACAACCTCAGATCATGCAAGAGTCGATGATGGCAGGTCAACAATGGGGTCAAGCTGTTGCACAAGATGTGATGACCAAATACCAAATGCTAAAGCAATAGTCACTACTTAGCTCGCTGTAGTCCTTATAGCAGTCTGTATAAGAGAATGTTCTACTTCAGCGTATTTTGGGCAAACAACGTCAAAGAACCTAAATGGTGGAGTGGTTATGCCCTTAGGAAAGCATTCAACGCAGAAGTCAGCTACAAATCACGCCTAAAAAGCTGAGCTGTAAAGTTTGCACTAGAACTAGCATTACCGGATGCGAAAACATCCGGTAATTGCTTGAACACCCGTAATTGTTAAATATTAACGATTAACTGATAGGAGACTCAAAACCTTCAGGCTTTAATGCCACTAACGAGCACGTAATCGATTGCAAAATATTTTCCGCAGTATTACCGATAACAAAGCCTGGAATACCAGTCCTTGCCAAAGTTCCCATCACTAAGATATCCACATCCTTTTGGTTTACAAACTCGGGAATTTGAACATCAGCAGCACCTTGCAGATGGTGAATGATAATGTCACCGCCAATACCAGATTGCTCAATGAGGCTATCTAATGCTTCACGATGACGCACCTTTGAGGCTTCAAGCTCTGCGTTAAGTTCGTCCTGATCAATTTTAATCCACAGACTGTTTCTCAGGTAACTTTCGAGTTGATACTCCCAACAAGACAAAACATGTAATCGATAATCACATCGGTTAGCAATATCTCGTGCTAACTGCAACATTCTGAGTGAAAGTGCGTTTTCTTCAAGACTTGTACTAATCGGATCTATCGCAACGGCAACTTGTCGTTTATCCAGCGGTTGATGGACTGAACGATTAAGCCAAACAGGGCATGGGCATTTTCGCAATAATGTCATATCGATAGCCTTGAATCCTTCACCAGTTTCAGACAAAGGTTCGGCATCTTTAATCAACAGATCATACTTATGCTTCAGGATATGTTTAATAATGTTTACCGCAGGTTTTTCGCCACTAAATACCTCTAAAGGTAAGGGAGTATCAGGCTCTGCAATGTGATTTAGCAGTCTGCTTTTATCTATTTGTTGATTGACGGTTTGCCGCAGGGCATTTTCATAAGTCTCTTGATATTGATTAATATTGTGATTGTGATTGGTATTGAGTGAGTTAGATGAGAGTGGCGGGCAAACAATCAAGCCTTTCAACTGTGCATTATTGGCTTGAGATAATCGTAGAGCTTGCCCTATTGAGTCACTGTCACTCGGTAATCCTTGACTAACAAATAATATATTCTTGAAGCTTTTCATCTCTACCTCCGTGATGTAGTGCACGCTGAGGGCTGTCATTAAGTTTTACCAGGAAATTGGCTTCAATAAATTGGGCGTCCGACGCTAAACTTAACATCGGTGTTATCAGCCCAAACATCTCGAATCCTTTATTCCATAGCGACAACAACACAGCTAAACGTAACAGGTTCTTTCAAGTATTGTTCTACGCAGGAAAATTATCCAATATGAAGTGTGAATAGATGCTCGGTAGGAAAACAAGATGAAAACTCATAACATCGCTACGGCAAGACCGAGTTATTGAGCTGCTATTTACAAATAAAGGTCAATTGTATGAATCAACGCTGAGGAGTATGAGGAGAGGATGATACTGCGCATAGCCATTCCTCATTTGTATCGTTAGCAGCTGGTCGATGAAGGCTAATTTAGTAATGGGAACGACAAGAAATTATAGTAATGGCTTGATCAACCTTAATAACCCCTGAATAGTAATTAAAACGATTAAACGATTAAACGATTAAACGATTAAACGATTAAACGGTTATGTATAAAAATAGATCCGTCATTTTCCCTTGGTATTTAGCAAACCGACAAAATCAGTTGGTAGTTAAAGTACGACATAATCGCTTGGTGATCACACACAGCCTCAGTTGTTACAAACTCATTTTTGGACCAAAGCTATCCACCACGGCGAATATGGCGAAGCCATGTGCTAATAAGCGAGAGTTAGGATAGCGAACGAGCCGTTAAACACGGATGTTATTGGGACACGGAGATCACAAAGAAGAGCTACAGTCGAGGTCAGTTAAGCTCTTCATCGTTAACTTTATCTTTAGCTATAGCTTCGTGTTCTTCGTGAAAGCACAGCGCTCCGTGGTGAGATAAGTGCTTTAAAATAGAGTTATGTCGACGCTACATTGTAAGTGTTAGCGAAACCATTTTGGTAAATGTCTAAATTAGGCATCTAAGTTAGACATCTAGTCACAGTGACAAAACGTAGGCTAAGCACATGTTTCAGACACAAAAAAGCCCGATTGCTCGGGCTTTTTTATAACGCGATTAACAAGCGCTATCGATAAGGTGCTCAATTGGCCTCTCTATTGGATAAAGAGACAAGGTCTATAAAAAATTAACCTTCGATACCTTTGCTCGCTAGGAACTCATCATAAGTACCTTTGAAATCATTCACGCCATTTGGTGTAATTTCAATAATACGGTTCGCTAGTGACGATACAAACGCGCGGTCATGGCTGACGAACATTAGTGTACCTTCGTACATTTCTAGTGCGTTGTTCAATGACTCGATTGATTCCATATCCATGTGGTTAGTTGGTTCATCAAGTAGCAAGATGTTTGGCTTTTGCATAATGAGCTTACCAAACAACATACGGCCCTTCTCACCACCAGACAGCACTTTTACAGACTTCTTGATGTCGTCTGAACCAAACAGCATACGGCCTAGGTAGCCACGTACTGACTGGTCGTCATCTTCTGGTTTGCGCCATTGGCTCATCCAGTCAAACAAGGTCATGTCGTTAGCAAAATCTGACTCGTGATCCTGTGCGTAGTAACCAATCGCCGAGTTTTCAGACCATTGGATAGTACCTGAATCTTGTGGGATATCGTGTACAAGAGTACGTAACAGTGTTGTTTTACCTACACCGTTGTCGCCCAAGATCGCAATACGCTCGCCCACTTCTGCAATGATATTAAGATCTTTAAATAGCGGGTGATCGAAGCCTTTCGTTAAGTCTTCAACAATTAGAGCGTTACGGAACAACTTCTTCTCTTGTTCGAAACGAATAAATGGGTTTACACGGCTAGATGCCTTAATTTCATCAAGCTTGATCTTATCGATAAGCTTGGCACGTGATGTAGCTTGCTTTGCTTTAGATGCGTTAGCAGAGAAACGTGCAACGAAGCCTTGAAGCTCAGCGATTTGCGCTTTCTTCTTAGCATTATCAGACATCAAACGCTCGCGAGACTGCTGCGCTGCCATCATGTATTCATCGTAGTTGCCTGGGAATACGCGTATATCACCGTAATCTAAGTCAGCCATGTGAGTACAAACAGAGTTCAAGAAATATCTATCGTGCGAGATGATAATCATGGTGCTGTTACGTTGGTTTAGCATCTCTTGCAACCAGCGAATGGTGTCGATGTCCAAGTTGTTGGTTGGTTCGTCAAGTAGCAGTACATCTGGATCTGAGAACAATGCCTGAGCCAAAAGTACACGTAGCTTAAAGCCTGGTGCGATTTCGCTCATTAGTCCGAAATGCTGTTCAACACCAATACCCACGCCCATAAGTAGTTCGCCAGCACGAGATTCAGCGGTATAACCGTCCATCTCAGCGAACTCCATTTCTAAATCAGCGACTTTAATGCCGTCTTCTTCAGTCATTTCTGGTAGTGAGTAAATACGGTCACGTTCTTGCTTCACTTTCCAAAGCTCTGCGTGGCCCATGATTACGGTATCAACTACGTTGAACTCTTCGTAACCAAATTGGTTCTGGCTTAGCTTACCTAAACGTTCGTTCACGTCTAATGAAACGTTACCACCTGTTGGCTCTAAATCGCCAGCAAGGATCTTCATAAAGGTTGATTTACCACAACCGTTAGCGCCGATCAGACCGTATCTGTTTCCGCCGCCAAACTTAATTGAGATGTTTTCAAACAGCGGCTTAGCGCCGAACTGCATGGTGATATTAGCTGTAGTAATCAAAGTGACAATTCCGCTTTTGGTTATATGATTAACGTCATCATAGATAAAACAAAAGCCAGTAATGCCAGATCATGGCAATTCCAAGATCCAACCTACTGGCCGAAGGCCGACGCAAGTGCGCATCGAACCCGTAAAATTAAGCGCGATACTATAGCATTTTAGCCTAATTTATCAACTACCAATACTCTGTTGCAGCGACTTTTAAACGCATCTGCTTATTATCTTTACACATAGAGCAAACCTCAGTCGCGAAAGCCAACAACACATTAATCATTAGTGCTTAGCAACACTTTATCAACGGCATCATTTTAATCTCTGTTTGCGTAAGCGATTAGCGTTAGTTACCACCGTCAGTGACGATAATGCCATCGCAGCTCCAGCAACCACAGGGCTGAGTAAAATCCCGGTGAATGGGAACAGCACACCTGCCGCAATGGGGATCCCTAAGCTGTTATAAATAAACGCGCCAAACAAATTCTGCTTAATATTCGTCATGCTTGCTCGTGCCAGTGCCAAAGTGTCACTAATCACCATGAGTCGTGTTGATAACAACGTAAAGTCAGCACTCTCGATGGCAACTTCTGTACCACTGCCCATTGCAATACCGACATCGGCGCTCATTAGCGCTGGCGCATCATTAATGCCATCACCAACCATAGCAACTACTTCACCTGCTTGCTGTAATTCGAGCACCTTTTGCTGTTTCTGCTCGGGAAGCACCTGAGCAAATACGCTATCAATACCCACTTTGTCAGCAACTGCTTGAGCTGTTAGCGGGTTATCCCCAGTCAATAGCACGACCTTTAACCCCTGCCTTTTCATTGCCGTCACCGCTTGCGCCGCATCGGCTTTTATCGGGTCGCTGATTGAAACTATGGCTACCAGCACACTATCCATTGCTACAAATACGGGGGTTTGCCCCTGACTCGCAAGCTCTGACACCTGTTTTTGATAGCCCGATAAGTCAGCTGGATCTAACCCTGCTTGTTGCATTAGGCTCATATTACCCACGGCATATTGACGCCCAGCAACAACCCCAACAATCCCTTTTCCTTGCACATTGCTAAAGCTGTCTGGCTCATTGAGCGTAATCGATTGCCGCTTTGCCTCGGTAATTATCGCGCTGGCAAGTGGGTGCTCAGAATGTTGCTCTAAGCTGGCCACATGTTCGAGTAAGCTCAATTCATTGACGCTGTTATCCAATAGCAACATCTCTGTCACCTCAGGTGAGCCCTGAGTCACTGTGCCTGTTTTATCTAACACCACTGTTGTGATCTTACTGGCGGTTTGCAACGCTTCACCATTTCTGACTAAGACGCCCATCTGCGCGGCGCGCCCTACCGAGACCATAATCGACATCGGTGTGGCTAAGCCTAATGCACAGGGGCAAGCAATAATCAATACACTGGTTAACACAACTAACGCATGAGATAACGCGGGCTCAGGGCCCACTAGGTACCAGATAACCGAGCTAGCTATCGCAATGACGACAACCACGGGCACAAAGTATGCTGATATTTTATCGGTTAAGCGCCCAATGGGCATCTTAGATACTTGCGCTTGCTGCACTAATTCAATAATTTTTGAGAGCTTAGTATCTTCAGCAACAGCTGTGACCTGATAGATAAGGCTACCGTTACCGTTAACCGTCCCAGCACTAATGGTATCAGCCTGCGCCTTGTGCACAGGGACTGGCTCACCCGTTAACATCGACTCATTAATAAATGTCTCACCGCTTATCACTACACCATCGAGTGCGACTCGGTCTCCCGGACGCAGTCTTAAACGATCACCTATGTTTAGCTGATTAATTTCAACCTCTTCATCACCCGAGTCACTGACTCGTATTGCGGTTGTGGCCTGTAGCCCTAATAAACGCTGCACCGCTTCGCTGGTTTTACCGCGAGCGCGTAGCTCTAATGCGTGACCGAGATTAATTAACCCTAAGATCATGACACTGGCTTCAAAATAAACGTGCCTGGTATCGGTAGGAAACCACTGCGGCGCAGTTACCACCATCATCGAATAGATCCAAGCAGCGCTCGTACCTAAAGCGATAAGCGTATCCATATTCGCGCTTTTAGCCTTAATGGCACGCCACATACCTTGATAAAAATGCCTGCCTGTTAGCGCCATCACCAACAAGGTGATAATACCCACTATGCCCCAAGCTAACTGTTGATTAACGCTGTTGACCATCATCTCGCCGCCGAGTAAGCCCCACAACATTAATGGCACACCAAGCCCTAAACCTACGGCGGCTTGCAACATTCTTAAGCGATACTCTTTACGCTCATCTTCACCTTTTTGCGCAGCGCCGCTTTGGGCGTCGATGACAAGCTCACTGTCATAACCCACACTGCTTACGATTGCTATCGCTTGTTTCGCTGAGATCTCACCTGACACTAATACTAATTTATCGGCTAAATTCACCCTTGCCGATAAGCTATGGTTATTGCCGTCACTCTGGTCTTGATTAACGTTGTCGAATGCGGACTCAATCTTTGCGACACAACTAGCGCAGTTCATTTTAGGCACGTACAGATTGATATTAGCCATGAGAATATTCCCCGATTTGTTTCTTGATTAAACTAAGCGTAATGTCTCCTATAAGGGGAGAGTCAAACCGAATTTTTATTTTCTTATAGGAGCTGAGTATTAATGAAGATTGGTGAAGTAGCAAAACTCACAGGTTTATCGGTAAAGAGCATCCGTTACTACCATGATATCGGTTTAGTCATGGGTCAAAGGGGAGATAATGGCTACCGAGAATACAGCGACAGTGCCGTTAACGCGCTGCAATTTATCCAGCACTGCCGAGCATTAGGCTTTGCACTGGAAGATTGCAAAGCGTTACTTGAGCTGCAAAATAACACCAGTCGTAATGCGGCTGATGTAAAAGAGCTTGCCTCACATCACTTGCAAGATATTGAGTTACGGATTAGCCAACTCAACATCTTACGAGAGCAACTCTCGCAGCTGATCCATGATTGCCAAGGTGGAGAACAGCCCAACTGCGCCATATTAAAGGGTCTTAGATAAAGCGCAAAAGTGGCTCATTCATTAGGTTTCCCCCTTCAAAGCCGCCCGTTATCTTCGTCGCAGATTGTCGATATTATCAATGGGCAAAGGCGGGATGCTACCCGCTGGGGTAAAACCAAATATCTGCCCATAAAATGATAACTCAGCCTCTAACGCTTGCTTCTTGCTTTGAGGCGAGACTCTATTAGCCGCATCATCATTAAATTCAAGATAAGCAACTGGGATCCCTTTCTTTTCCACTGCTTGGTAAATAATCTGTGACTGCTCTGCAGGAATAAGCGAGTCATTCACCCCCTGAATAAGCAGTAACGGCTCATTGACCCCTTTAAGGTTATACATCGCTGAGCGCTGTTTAACGTTATCCATATTGCCCAGCAAACGAGTTAGGTAACGAGACTCAAACTTATGCGCATGACGTTTAAACTCTTCCATATCGCTGATCCCAGAGTAACTTACGCCAGCACCAAAGGTGCTGTAATACGCCACAGCTGACAACGCAGTAAAGCCACCAGCACGGTTACCTCTAATGGCCAGTTTCCGGCCATCAACTGAGCCACGATTAACTAAAAACCCTGCCGCTCTCACGGCATCATTAACATCAGATTTACCCCAATTGCCATATAGGCTATTACGGTAATCTCGGCCAAAGCCCGTGCTGCCTCGGTAGTTGACATCAAACACCGCAAAGCCACGGCTGGTCCAATATTGAATATCTCGCCTAAATGCACGGCTCGCTTTAGCTGTAGGACCAGGGTGAAGCATCATGACCAATGGCGGTTCATGATCTTTGGGGCCTTGAAAGTTGGGGTTTTTAGGCAGATACAGATAGCCATGGGCGGTCTGATTATCACCGGTTGTAAAGCTCAAGCTCTGTGCTCTTGAAATATAGTTAGGATCCATAACGGTTAGCCTCGGTGTATACACTAGCTCAGCCGCGCGGCCCTGGATCTTGTAAATCCCCTTTTCAGGGGTTTCTTTTCCCCCTACAAATAGCACTTGGTTTTCATGCTGAGTAACGTAGGATATTTCTGCAAAATCAACCGCGATGGGCTCAACAATACCGTTTAAGGTATCGATACGAATGAGCTGAGCCAAGCCTTCGTGGCTAAAGCTGGCAATTAAGCTGTGCTCGTTTTCAAACGCATAACTACTTTGCCCTATTTGCCAGTCAGCAACCGCAAACTCAGCTTGTTTTTCTAGCACGATTTCAGGCTCAAGTTGCGCATCTAAGCGATAGATATTCCACCAGTTATTAAAGTCTGCAACAAAGTAAAGCTGGCCCGTCGGGCTAAACAAAGGTTGAGAGATAGAGCCTTTTTTTGGCATCTCAATTTGCCTTGAATTAACAATAACGCCCTTTGAGTCAAGATCCGCGAGCCACAACTCGGTGTTATCCCATGGCATATTAGGGTGGTTCCATGACACCCAAGCCAGCTGGGTTTGATCCGGTGAAAGAACTGGCTTTGAATAAAAGTCGGCGCCAGAGCTCAAGATCATACCTTCATCGGCATAGGACAAGTTGATCCCCACAAGACTGTTAACCGGCCCATTTTGACCACGGTGGTCTTCACGAACACAAATTAATCGAGAGGCTTTGGGGTTAGAGATGCAACCAGCGTGACGAGTACCATTAGGTGTTAATGCAAATGGCGCTTGATTCGGCGCTATTCGATACAAGATTTGATCTGAAAATTTAGTCGCAAATAGGCTATTACCAATAGCCACAAAAGGCGCGCCGCCATATTCATGCACTCGGCTGCGAATATTGAAATTTGACGACACCACTTTATTGATAGAGCCATCAAGGTCGAGTCGATAAACGCCCTTCTTGCCAGCATTATCGGCATTAGACTGCACAAAATAAATGCCTTGAGACGTGGCACGAACATCACTAATGTCATCGGCTAAATCATAGACATCTTCCGGTGTAACCGGAGACTCCCAACTCCCAAAGTCGGCAAGGGTAATACCCTCAACTTGTCTTGGCACTTCTGCAATATCAGCCTGCTTGGGCGCTTCATTACACCCCATTAGTAGCAGAAAACTGACTAAGGTGAGTATCGCTAATTTAAACGCTATCATTGTGCCTCTTAGCAGCCAATTATTAACACATAGCCAAATGATGAGAGGTAAATTCATGTTTAGAGGTCATTTACAGTCTCATTCGGTGTACGTTACTTTCGAGTCCATTTTTTGGTAAACCAGCGGATCGCAGCCAGTTGCTTGGATTTACTTAATCCAAAATAGATGCACACCCATGGCGAAAGCAGAATATACCAAGGGGTTGCCGCTGTGCTTCTGCCGGTAAATAACAGATAAAAAAAGCCAAAATAGATCACCAGCAGACCGACGCAGCCTACAACAAACATCATTAATTTCGTCGCCCTTTCAAGCTTATCCATTTTGTTCCCATATTGCTTTTATTCTGGCGCTATTATGACCTATAGCTAAACCATTATTCAAACTCTGTTAATGGCGCATAAAAAACGGGCTAATGCCCGTTTTTATCGATGAATTAAAACTTACAGACGAATACCGCCAGCGATTTCAAATACGCGGCCGTTTACTTGGCCATGTACATAGACATTTTCAATGATAAAACGCACTGTTAAGTCTTGCTCTAAACGCCCGGGCAATTGCCACCATTGATTGGACCTCTGTGCCAGTCACAAACTTATAAGCGAATGCCACCATCGATTTCAAATACGCGGCCGTTAACATAATCATTTTCAATGATAAAGCGTACCGTCGATGCGATCTCTTCTGCTTGACCTAAACGACCTACTGGTACCATCTTCTCTAAACGCTCAAGCGCTTCAGGCTTCATTGCCGCAGTCATTTCAGTTTCAATTACGCCCGGTGCAACCGCTGCGCTACGAATATTGTAGCGAGCCAGCTCTTTGGCCCAACCTACGCTCATTGCCGCAACGCCTGCTTTTGACGCCGCGTAATTTGACTGACCTACGTTACCCGCTTTAGCAAGACTTGAGATATTAATAATCACGCCTTCTTGCTTAGTTTCTATCATGGCTGCTGCCGCTTCACGGCCACATAAAAATGAACCTGTTAGATTGACGTTGATGACAGACTGAAATTGATCGAATGACATACGATCAATCACTTGGCCTTCTTTGGCTTTGAGTAAAAGGCCATCACGCAAAATACCTGCGTTGTTAATGAGCACGTTTACCTGACCAAAGTCTTCCTTAATAAACTGGAAAGTGGCAAATACGTCTTCTTCATCGGTGATATCTACGGCATAACCTTGAACTTCAGTCGTTGCACCTATGTTGGCACAGGCTTTTTCCAACTTTTCTTGGTCAACGTCGATAAGTGCTAGCTTGGCACCTGCAGCCGCTAAATTCTCCGCCATGGCGTAACCTAGTCCACCTGCACCACCAGTAATAACAACAACCTTATCTTTTAAATCCATTGGATCACCCTTTGTTTTTTATCTGCTCAGACTGAGCAAACAGCTCAAAAATACTCGAAAAATCTCGTTTACCATTACCTTGTTTCGCATGGTTTACATAGAGGCTTCGCGCTAATGCGCCCATTGGCGTGCTTGAATTGGATAACAGCGCCGCCTCTTGCGACAGCCCTAAATCTTTCACCATCAAGTCAACCATAAAGCCACCTTGATAACCGTTAGATGACGGCACCGACCCCATCACATCTGGACACGGATTATATTTATCTAACGTCCAATTGCCGCCACTACTAACTTTCATAATATCGGAAAGAACTTTGGGGTCTAAACCATGGTCCACTCCCATCTGTAATGACTCCGATGTGGCAACCATTAAGACAGAAAGCAGCATATTATTACATATTTTAGCCACTTGCCCAGCACCCGGACCTCCTGCGTGGAAGATATTAGCGCCCATCGCGTTTAATACGCCTTGTGCCTGTTCAAAAGCCTTATCGCTGCCGCCACAAATAAAGGTTAATGTTCCCGCCGCTGCGCCCGCTGTGCCTCCCGATACAGGCGCATCGATAAAGGCTAAGCCTTTGCTTGCAGCATGCTTAGCCACAAAGCGGGCACTGTCTGCATCAATGGTTGAGCAATCGATAAGTAAGGTTCCTGGAGCAACCACATCAATTAAACCTTTTTTGGTATCATCGTTTGCATCCTGGCTTGACTCATTCGTCACATACAGACTACGCACATGCTTACCCGCAGGTAGCATAGTCACAACAATATCCGCGCCAGCCGCAGCGCCGCAGGCACTCGTTGCCATCAGTGCGCCTTGATTGCATAATGCCTGCATTGCCGCTGGTACCAAATCAAATACTTTAACGGTAAAACCCGCTTTTATCAGGTTGACCGCCATTGGCCCGCCCATGTTTCCTAAACCAATAAATGCAACTGTACTCATTATTCACTCCGGTTCACGTTTGTGAGTGTTGGGATCTTAATCCCTGTCGCGGCCAATACCACTCACCGCTCATTTATCTTGCGTGAAAGCGCACTCATGTGCGCTATCGTGCAACGCTTAGCTAATGTTAATCTTTAAGCGAATGGCTAATGTAAATCTTTAAGCGGATGGTTTTCATCATCCCAAGGCGATTGCAACAAGGCTTGTGCATAGCCTTGTGGGAGCGCCGCAACATCTGCAAAGCGCCACTGCGGATTGCGGTCTTTGTCGATAAGCAAAGCACGCACACCCTCAGCAAAATCCGCCTTAGCACAGCAATTAACGCTTAAGCCAAGCTCAAACTTAAAACACTCTGCTAAGCTCAACTCTTTACCCTGTACTTCAGTCAGCTTTGATTGCAGATGCACAAGACTTAAACTGATTGGGCTACCCTCTAACATGGTTTTTAGCGCTTTTGCTAGCCAGGGCTTTGCCTCTAATACGTTTATCTCTAACACATTTCCCTCTAACGTATTGCCCTCAAGCATGTTCGACTCAAGTTGGCAGACTCTGCTTACTATTTCACCAAGACTTCCCGACATTAACTCATCAATTAATGACTGGTTTTGCTCAAGCACGCTCTTTGCTAGCGGCGTTTTACAGCCAGTACCCATAATATTAAGCACTGCGGTTAATGCTTGATGATTCGCATCATTGTTATCGCCCCAAGGTAAAACCGTTAATTGGTCAAACAGAGCGCTTTTATCATCGCTATTGAGATAGTGATTACCAATGCCTACATAATAAGCGTCTGCGCCGATCATGTTGTAAGCGGTCATCCCTAAAAACAGGCCGCTTTTACCCGGCATACGGTTTAAGAAGTAACTGCCACCCACATCAGGATATAGACCAATAGTGACTTCTGGCATGGCAATGCGCGAACGCTCAGTGACAATGCGATGACTCGCGCCAATCATTAGCCCCAAACCGCCGCCCATCACAATGCCGTCGCCCCAAACCAATACTGGCTTACCAAAGCTATGCAGCAGATAATCAAGCTCATACTCTTGTTTAAAAAACTCCGTCGCCGCCTCAGTCACTTCGCCCGGTGTTGTTATTGATGCCTGGTAAATAGCGCGCACATCGCCGCCAGCACAAAAGGCTTTTTCACCTGCACCGTCTAGTACAACTGCAGCTATATTCGGGTCACTTTGCCATGTGATGAGCTGCGCAGTTAATGCCTGCACCATGTTTAGGTTCAGTGCATTAAGCGCTTTTTCGATGTTGAGCGTTGCCACACCAACTTGCTTACCCGTATCGGTATTTAAGGTACTAAACAGCACTTGTTCATGACTTGCCTGCATATTGAGCTCGCTCATTAGCCGTTCTTCCAATTCGCTTTACGCTTATTTAAAAAGGCATTTACCCCTTCCCCCTGATCTGCCGTATCAAACAGTTCAACAAATAGGTCGCGCTCTAACGGTAGCGCATCAATTCTTGGCATGCTGCGGCCAGCCTGTATTAATGTTTTACACGCCTTAATACTGCTCGGGCTTTGATTTGCCACTTTATCTGCAAGTGCCATTGCGGCATTAAAGGCATTACCTTGCTCAACCACTTCTTCAACTAAGCCTATCTGCTCAGCTTTGGCGGCAGTAATACGCTCACCACATAAAATCATGCGCTTGGCCCACCCCTCACCCACTAGCGCGGTTAAATTTTGGGTACCACCTGCACAAGGAAGTAAACCGACTGTCGCTTCAGGTAGCGCGAGCTGGGCTTGCTGTTCACAAATACGTAGATCGCAGGCAAGCGCCACTTCTAAACCGCCGCCCATGGCATAACCGTTAATGGCCGCAATTGATACACCTCGAAACGCACTTAAGGTTTCAAAGGCTTCACCAAAGTAACGTGCCATATCGGCTGCATTTTGCTTATCGCCGTCTGCAAACAGCTTTAAGTCTGCGCCTGCCGAGAAGAACTTTTGCCCTTCGCCCGTGATCACCAAAGCATAAACATCTTTGTTTTCGTTAAGCGCTAATACTTTGTATTTTAGCTCTTGTAAGCTCGCTGCCGTCCAGGTATTGGCTGGCGGATTGTTCATGCTGATCACCGCTGTGTGACCGACGATACGCTCGATTAATAAAGACTGTTGCTCTAAATCCTGATGTTCCTGAGACATGGTAACTCCCTATACAAAACTGAAATCAAGTTAGGCGGCTAGCTCGTTTAAACGATGCCGCTAATACTGTGCGCTTATAAGATGGCTTATAGAATGGCGCCTGCGTTTTCATCTAACAAACGGCGCGAAATAATTAAGCGCATGATTTCGTTAGTTCCCTCTAAAATTTGATGCACTCGCACATCTCGCACATAGCGCTCTAATGGGTATTCTCGAATGTAACCATAGCCACCATGAATTTGCAGCGCAGCGTCACACACCTGAAAACCGATATCGGTGGCAAAGCGTTTTGCCATGGCGCAATACGCTGTGGCTTCTGGATCTTGCTCATCTAACTTAAATGCAGCTAAGCGCACAAGTTGGCGCGCAGCTACCAGCTCAGTCGCCATATCGGCGAGCTTAAATTGCAATGCCTGAAACGCCGCTAACGGCTTACCAAACTGCTTACGCTCATTCATATATTGAGTCGCACGTTCAAGTGCGGCTTGGGCGGTACCAATTGAGCAGGTGGCAATATTGATGCGGCCCCCATCAAGTCCCTTCATGGCAAAGGTAAAGCCTTGACCTTCTTCACCGAGTAAATAAGCAACTGGCACCCGTACGTTTTCAAAGGTGATTTCACGGGTTGGCTGGGCGTTCCAGCCCATCTTATCTTCCGCTTTACCGTAAATAACTCCGGCAGCATCGGCTGGAACCGCAATCGCTGAAATGCCTTTAGGGCCCGCCTCTCCGGTGCGGCACATCACCACTAATAGCTCAGTGGCTCCCGCGCCAGAGATAAACACTTTAGAGCCTGAAATGACGTACTCATCGCCCTCACGTACCGCTTTAGTTTGCAATGCAGCAGCATCACTGCCCGCCCCTGGCTCAGTTAAGCAATATGATGCTAGCTTTTCACCTGTAGTGAGTGACTCAGACCACTCTTGACGTAATACTGCTGTACCAAAGCTGGTGACCATCCAAGTGGCCATATTGTGGATGGTTAGCATGGCTGTAGTTGCGGTGCAGCCCATGGATAGTTGCTCAAAAATAATCGATGAATCTAAGCGTGATAGTCCCATTCCGCCTTCAGATTCTGGCGAATACAGTGAGCAAAAGCCTAGCTCGCCCGCTTTTTGAATCACATCTTTGGGAAAGTGATGTTCTTCATCCCATTTGGCGGCAAAGGGAGCAAGCTCCTCTTTAGCAAACTGCTGGGCTAAATCGGCAAATTGGCGTTGGTCTTCATTGAGATTAAAATCCATCGGGGTACTCCTGTTGTCCTGTCGATTGCCCTGCTCTAGGTTCTAGGTTCTAGGTTCTAGGTTCTAGGTTCTAGGTTATAGGTTCTAGGTCTGCACCATCAAGCAAAGGCTTTGGATCTTTACTAACGGCGCTCCTTTCGAGTCGCTACCGCTGCAGACCTCTATTCGTTATTTGTTGTGATAGCTCTTGTATTAGCTTTTTTACTCGCTACAGCCTGCGCTTATCCGTTAACCGCTGACTCAAAAAAGTAGCCGTTAACGAACATTGCCCCCGCCATAAGTCAAAAGCTCATGGGTGGCAATAACGCGTGTTACTTAAGCTCAATCGTCATGTTTGGCGCCGATGCCACCGCAATATCTGATTCAAACCAACGCGCAGTGATGGTCTTGGTCTCAGTATAGAAACGTACCGCTTGCTTACCGTATGCGTGCTGATCGCCATAGAAACTGCCTTTCCAACCAGTGAACGAGAAAAAAGGCAATGGCACTGGAATGGGGACGTTAATACCCACCTGACCCACTTCAATCTCGTGCTGGTATTTACGTGCAGCTGCGCCACTGGCGGTAAAGATGGAGGTACCATTGCCGTATGGGCTGTCGTTCACTATCGCTATCGCTTCTTCTAAGGTTTGGGCATTCATGCAGCACAGCACTGGGCCAAAGATCTCTTCTTTATAGATGCTCATATCAGTCGTGACTTTATCGAATAGGGTTGGGCCAACCCAGTTACCCGACTCATAACCTTCAACGGTAAAATCGCTACCATCGAGTAAGCAATCGGCGCCCTCCTCAATACCTTGTGCAATCAGGCTCACTACGCGCTGCTTCGCGGCAGGGCTAATTACCGGACCATAAGCGGCATCTTTATCATCCCAAAGACCTGGTTTGACTTTAGCTATCGCCTCTTTTAACTCAGGGATCCACTCTTTTGCTGCGCCAACAAACACAGCAACTGAAAGCGCCATACAACGTTGACCGGCCGCGCCAACAGATGCGCCCACTAAGTTATTAATCACTTGTTGTTTATTCGCATCAGGCATAATCACGCAGTGATTTTTAGCCCCGGCAAAGGCTTGGACACGCTTTAAGTTATCAGTACCGGTTTTGTAAATGTATTGACCCACATTCACCGAACCCACAAATGAGATGGCTTTAATATCTGGGTGAGAAAGTAAAATATCCACAGCCGTTTTATCGCCGTGAACCAGCTGCACTACGCCTTTTGGTGCACCCGCCTCTTCAAATAGCTCGATAAGACGCTGCGGCGTCATTGGATCTTGCTCTGATGGCTTTAAGATAAACGTGTTACCGCAAGCGATGGCTAACGGGAACATCCACAGTGGGATCATCGCTGGGAAGTTAAATGGGGTAATACCCGCGCAAACACCCAGTGGCTGGGTATAGCTGTAAGTGTCAATTGAACGTGCCACGTTTTCAACGGTTTCGCCCATCATCATAGAGGCAATATTGCAGGCATGCTCAGCCACTTCGATGCCACGCCATACATCACCTTTGGCATCATCAAATGTTTTTCCGGTTTCTTGGGCTAAGATAGTGGCAATTTCGTCGTGATGTTGTTTTAAAAGGTGCTGATATCTAAGCATCACACGAGCACGCTCTGAAACAGGCACCTCTTTCCAGCTTTGAAAAGCGGCTTTAGCACTGGCTACCGCACTTAACACTTCGGTATGGTTCGCTGCATTTACCACTGCGATGGTTTCATTATTGGCAGGATTGGTCACGGCTATCTGCTTATCACCTTGGCCTAATACCCATTCGCCGTTGATGTAATGTTTCACTTGAGTTGTCATATCGCTTCCTACTTTGGCAATGTCATTTGCTGACATTTGCAAAATGATGAACCCGCTCGGCCAATTTATTATTCTGGTATTGCGAGTAAACACATCGGTTCACTTGCTATTAGTACCTTGCTTATTAGCATTTTGGCTTTAAACGGGTTCGGTCTTGTTGAATACTGTCGTTTATCTTTTATTTGCTACAACCGAGCCTTTAAAGCTCAATTGCCATCGCTGTTGCCTCGCCGCCACCAATACACAGTGATGCTACTCCGCGTTTTAAGCCTCGCGCTTTAAGGGCATAAATCAAAGTCACCAGTACACGCGCACCCGAGCAACCAATAGGGTGGCCTAGCGCACAAGCGCCGCCATTAACATTGACTTTATTGCCGTCGAGCCCAAGCTCAGAAATGGCTAACATGGTGACCATGGCAAAGGCTTCGTTGATCTCATACAGATCCACGTCCTCTTGAGCCCAGCTCACTTTATCGAGCAGCTTGTTCATCGCGCCAACAGGAGCGGTAGTAAACATTGATGGTTGTTGTGCGTGAGTGGTGTGCCCCTTAATAGTTGCCATCACATCAAGACCTAACTCATTAGCTTGTGCGCGGGTCATCAACATCAATGCGGCTGCGCCATCTGAAATGGAGCTAGAGTTCGCGGCGGTAATAGTGCCGTCTTTGGCAAAAGCTGGGCGCAGTGTTGGGATTTTGTCTGGGCGAGCGTTACCCGGCTGCTCATCGGTATCTACCACGATATCGCCGCGGCGGTTTGCTACGGTTACCGGCGTGATTTCATCGATAAAGGCACCTGAATTAATAGCGCTATTGGCTTTTTCCAGTGAGCTCAGTGCAAAGCTGTCCATCTGTTCACGGGTTAGCTTAAAATCGTCTGCGGTGTTTTGCGCAAATGTGCCCATTGCCCCACCGGTATATGCATCTTCAAGACCGTCAAGGAACATATGATCCAGCACCTTACCATGTCCCATACGCATGCCACCGCGCGCGTTATCTAACAGGTATGGCGCTTGGCTCATGCTTTCCATACCGCCAGCAATAACCACATTTGCGCTGCCAGCTTTAATTAAATCATGGGCTAACATGACGGTTTTCATGCCGGATCCACACACCTTGTTGACTGTCGTTGCGCCAACCGATAGTGGCAGCTCAGCGCCTAAGGTTGCTTGGCGTGCTGGCGCTTGACCTAAACCCGCAGGTAGTACGCAGCCCATCAATACTTCATCAACCAGTCCACCAGCTAGACCGCTTTGTTGCATCAAGCCCTTGATAGCTGTTGCGGCGAGCTTTGGTGATGTAACACTGGATAGTGCACCTTGGAATCCGCCCATTGGGGTACGCTTTGCTGCAACGATAACGATATCTTGATCTAACTTAACTGAACTCATAATTACTCCGGTAATACGCTAGTTAACCTTTAATAGAAGCGGTCCAAAACCGTGCAAAATGTAGGTTGCTGCAAAGTTTCGTGTTGACCGCCGCGAGGTTATTGCCTAGTTAATATAAAGTGCACTTCTGCTCAATATTTAACACTGTGACGTTTACGCGAACGTAAAGCAAGGGTTGTTTGGTCAAACCTCTACCAAAGTATAGGACTGAGTTGTCACATAGAATTTACACTAGCGGGGGAATACAGACTCTGCGTTTTGTTACTTGTGATCAGCTTGAGGTGCACTAGCCTTTTATTATTAATACAGCAAATAGTTATACCAATCAGTTACACGTTTCACTGCACATAGCATGTTGATGCTCTATCGATTGCAATGCGAAACATGATGAACAAATAACCAAAGGATGCTTATGAAAAATATATCGATATTGTTAGTGCTATTGACCAATATAATGCTGAGCGGCTGTGTTGCTGTTGGGGCGGTAACCATAGGAGCGGTAACTTATTATAAAAGTTCGAAGCATGAAGTGGCCACTGTGAATATAAAAGCGACACCAGAGCAAATCTATCAAGTCGCACTAAAAACCATTCAAGCTAACCCCTTGCTGGCCATAGCATCGAGCTCTATAAAAAATCACGCTATCGAAATTACCAAGGGAGATTTAAACGCAAGTTTAAAGGTCTCAAGCATAGCGCCTGACTTATCTCAACTTCTGATCACCTCTGATGTGGATCCGCAACCAAGCACACAATTAGTCTTAGATGGCGTTTTTACCGTTTGTCGCTCACTTGATGCACACTGCGTTTTGGTTGCTGATGACAATTAAACTTACACGCTAAGTAAAACCGCCTTATACCAAAATGCCGATATTCAATAAAGAACATCGGCATTTTGCATTAGCGAGTTAACCCCCTAACAATTAAGACTCCCAGGGGGTAATTTCGGTCATATCATCGAGGTTATAAGGGGTAAGCTGATACACATAATAGTTGAGCCAATTACTCACCAACAGACTACCGTGACTGTGCCAGCGTGCGATAGGTTCTTGCTCAGGATCATTATTTTTAAAGTAGTTTTGCGGTAAGTCAGGCATTAACCCCTGAGCGAGATCGCGCTGGTACTCATCTTTTAAGGTCGACTTTTGATACTCAGGATGGCCCATTACAAATAGGTTGCGATTATTCTTACTGAGTACCATATAGGCACCAGCCTCATCAGATTCAGTCAATACCTCAAGTTCTGGATGCGCACGTAGCTTGTTAATGTCCATCTCAGCAAAACGAGAATGTGGTGCAAAGAACTCATCATCAAAACCACGTAGTAAAGGGTAATGCTCTGTAGTGCGGCGATGGTTATAGACACCTGAGCGCTTTGTTTTAAGCAATGATCGGTTTAAGTCAAATAGATGAAACAGTGCAGCATGCGCTGCCCAACATAAGAAAAGAACCGAGGTAACATGCTGCTGCGACCAGTCAATAATCTCACGAATATGATCCCAGTATGACACGTCTTCAAACTCAACCTGCCCAAGTGGCGCACCAGTAATGATTAAACCATCGTAGTTTTTCTGGCGCACATTCTCAAAGTCTCGATAAAAATTATTCATGTGATCGATTGAGGTATGTTTGGACTCTTTATCGTGAATTCTGAGTAGATCCACATCAACTTGTAGCGGAGTATTCCCTAAAAGACGTAACAGCTGCGTTTCGGTCTCGATTTTATTCGGCATTAAATTCAAAATTAACACCTTCATTGGACGAATATCTTGATTCGCTGCCCGAGTTTCAGACATAACGAAGATATTCTCAGATTCCAAGATCTCTGCCGCGGGCAGATCATCGGGGATTTTAACCGGCATAGCGCGCCTCTTTTCTAATTCGAATGATCTATCAGAATGAGACGCGCCGTTTAAATTAACTCGTGGTCAATTAATTTAACGTGCCACCTTCTGCACTAAAACTGACATTGGCTCACTTGAGTCCAAATCAATTCGATAAGCTTGTGTATTGATAAACATCAACTTGTCATCAAGACTAATGCGCGCCCCAATCGTATAGGTATGGCCGTCTTCAAATTGATCTCTATTAATTAAAAACTGAAAAGGTGTTGGTGTGCTGACATCATTACGCTCAAACTCTGCAATCACTACAGCAGGCGCATCCATTAAAGACACATCCTGAACTTGTACAGTGATGACGGCATCTTCAGGGAGTATCATGCGCTCCTTGTACCAAACTTCACCTTGGATCTCCACCACTGCATTAGATGTTGCACAACCGGTCAACATACTTGCAGCTACCACTAAAGGTAATAAAGGCTTAAACCACCGTTCCATATTTATACTCCTCATAATACATTAAGACTTCTAGAAGTCTATATGTCCGTACTTGAAATTATATCAGTTAAATAGAAAAGTCTATTAGCTACCTATCGATAACAGCTGTTAAAGAATAGGTATTCTCACAATCCTTGTCACAGCAACTGACAATTAATCTTGTTCTAATACACTTATCTTTCTATGATAAGTTACCTATTCGAAGTCGAATACCCATATGACACAAGCAACTGCAATAATTGTGGGCGCTAGCTCATTACTCAGCCGTGAAATTGCAAAACAACTTGCAGATGAAGGCGTTGAACTGGCCCTGTTAGCACAAGATCCACAATCTCTTACCGAGTTTAGCCAATCCTTGCCCACTAAGGCGCAGGTTTTTCCATTGAAAATTGATGATCCAGAAGCCGTGATCAGTACCATTAATGCTGTTTGGCATTCTCTAGGCGGCGCTCATCTTGTTCTGGTTAATACAGGGTTAACCCATTACGATCCTGAGCTACCATGGCAACCAGAGCAAGATATCATCACAGTTAATGTGCAAGGCTTTTCAGCCATTTGCAATACTGCCTTTAGGCTATTTCGCGATCAAGGCTATGGTCAACTTGCGGCAATTAACTCGATAGCGGGTCTAAGAGGGGGTCCGAGTGTCGCCTATCACGCATCGAAAGCTTATGCACAAAACTACTTTGAAGGCCTAAGCATGCATGCCCAGCGTTTAAAGCTGCCTATCACGATTACCGATATCCAATTAGGCATGTTAGATAAAGCGGCCATGCAGCAAAATCGTCTGTGGTTGTCGCCACTGCCAGTTGTAGCTAATCAAGTGATTAAAGCGATGAAAGCAGGCAAGCGCAAAGCCTACGTCACCAAACGCTGGCGCCTAGTGGCATGGTTGACTAAAGGTTTACCTGAGTTTGTCTACAATACTCGCCACTGGAAAACCAAAGAGCAGAAAAAAGCTGAGCGCGCAGCTAAGAAAGAATCTAAGTAATACGCTTATGTGACTGCACTGATGTTAATGCACTTAGGCGATTTTACTTAAGAGCAGTATAAAAAATACAAAGTATAAAAAAGGAGCCTACTGGCTCCTTTTTTATCGGTTGGATTTGTCACTTATGACAATTCTAGACACTAATATTAGAAAGTGTAACCTACGCTAACCATGTAAACCCATGGGTCGATATCTGTTTCGACTTTTTGAGGAGCATCCCCTAAATTAAACTTAACGTCGGTACTGATCTGTGCGTACCAAACAGAGGCATTAATTAGCCAGCTATCATTGATTTGATAGTCTAAACCTACTTGGGCAGCCGCCCCCCAAGAGTTTGACAAGCTCAATTCTGACAAACCTAAATCTTTAGCTTCTTGAGTGAACTCATTGTCATAGAAATTAGTGAAGTTAACACCCGCACCAATATATGGACGTAGTTTAGATTGTGCATCACCGAAGTAATATTGAACAACTAAAGTTGGTGGTAAATGTTTAGTCTCAGCGATCTTACCTAACGAACCCAGTGAAATATCATGACTAAATGGCGTCGCAGCAAGTAACTCAATACCAATGTTATCAGTGATCATATAACCAAAGTTCAAACCAAGCTGTGTATTATCACTCACACTAAATTCTGCGACATCTGCAACAACAGGGCTAGATTCATTTGGCGCAACAACGGCAACACCAGCACGAACGATAATATCACCAGCTTGGTGAGCTGATACAGAAGAGGCGAAACCGGTAGTGAGAAGGGCTGTGGCGATTAAGCTAGAAACGATTTTTTTGTTCATCATACTACTCCATTAATACAACACTTAGCGCTGTTTTTATTATCAATATCCTTACATTTGTGTGCATCCTGCCTGATTAACACCTCTTTAAATTTGATCTAAATCAATACAAGCATCGAATACTCACTTAGAGATACATAAAGGCGATCTTGATCACACTTGCAAGACGATGCCGCATACCATAGCGTTGAATTTTGTGACAAAAGCCAACTAAGCTCACTTAACGAGCTAACGCAATAAAAAGTCAATGCAACAATAAATCAACCTGCCAGCGATAAGTTTCTCAACGCTCGCAAGCAACGGACCTAATCACATTCAGAATCGTTATCGGTAAAACAGATGAGTGCACCTAGGATTTATTTTTCCAGAAATTAAATTCACGTGAGCCTGTGCTGATAACTGAGGAATAGATGCTCAGCGATAGGCGATAGATGTAAGGCGCTAATGGGGAGCAGAATGTACAAAATATTGACAACCTAGGGCGATCTGCAGCATACCCCAACTTCCCCTAATAGATGCCGTGCCAATAACTTTTATGCAAAGCAAGACCTTAGGGTAGTAACACTATTAGTGTCAGACCTACTTAAATCAGACTTATATTCTTGCTGGTCTTATTAATTAATCCTATGTTTAGTGGAGTCGCTATATTTACTGTTAAGAAAAAACACCTTACAACAATTGGAGATAGGATATGAACAAATGGGTAATAGGGGCTGTAACCGTTGCCATACTCGCCTTTGGCAGCGTCATCGGCTTTAATCTTTTTGTTAATAAAAAAATCGAAACAAAACTCGCCAATCTGCCCGAACCCGTTTATCCCGTGACCATTGAAAAACTAACTCCAACGACTTGGTCACAAAACATTAAAGCAATTGGTTTTATTGAACCCAACCAAGGGGTCAATATCTCTAATGAAGTGGCAGGGCTTGTTACTGCAATTAATTTTGAAAATGGTGATAAAGCCAAGGCGAATACAACCCTGGTCAACATCAATTCGTCAGTGCAAGCTGCACAGCTAAAGGAGCAAGAGGTTCAACTCCCCTCAGTAAGGGACGATTACAACAGGCAACTAAAACTCTACCGAGATAAGTCGATATCAGAACAAAGTTTACAGACAGCTCAAGCTAAATATGAAGCACTGCAAGCTAACATAGAAAGCCTTCAAGCAAATATTGAGCTTCGTCAAATTAAAGCCCCCTTTGATGGCGTACTGGGAATTAGAAATATCAACCTCGGACAATTCCTTTCTGCTGGCACCAACATTGTTCGTCTAGAAGACTTATCAGTCATGCGCGTTCGTTTCAGTGTTCCTCAATCTCAAATAGGTAAACTGAGTGTCGGTCAGCCTATTACGTTAACCGTTGACTCCTATCCAGAGCGGATATTTTCAGGAAAAATTAACGCTATCGAACCTGTTATTAATGATAAAACCGGCTTAGTGATGATTCAGGCTGAACTGCCAAATGATGATCAAACATTACGAGGCGGTATGTTCGCGGAAGTCAATGTTGGCTTAAGTGACCTCGAGCAGCAATTTGTATTACCACAGACAGCCATAGTGTTTGCTTTATATGGTAACTCAGTTTTTGTAATAGAAAAGCAAGGTGATGACACGCGGGTTAAGCAGGTAACGGTTGAAATATTACAAAGAGACGGTAACTACGCATTAGTTAAAGGCGCCTTGAAGTTTGATCAAGACGTTGTGACAACCGGTATTCTCAATCTGGGTAATAATACTAAAGTCAGCGTAACACCGAACCCAATTTCGCTTCCAGATAAAATGCCGAAGCTGTAGGAGCGACATATGAATTTCACCGACACTTTTATTCATCGCCCCGTCATGGCTGCTTCTCTGAGCATTCTACTCTTTATTCTTGGCCTCAATGCGATAAAAGATCTGCAGGTCAGACAATATCCAGAGATGACCAACACGGTCATTACAGTAACGACGCCATATCCTGGCGCCGATGCCGAATTAATTGAGGGTTTTATCACTCAGCCTTTAGAGCAAGCCTTATCCCAAGTGGATAATCTTGACTTTATGACCTCATCAAGCCAACTTGGCACTTCGACTATCACACTAAATATGAGGCTTAATACAAACCCTGAAGAGGCATTGGCAAATGTATTGTCTCAAATAAACTCGGTAACGAACCAACTGCCGAAAGAGGCCTATAATCCTTCAGTCACCTCCTCTACCGGGGCGACAACCTCTATCATGTATATCTCTTTTTTCAGTAAAGAACTCGACTCCAGTCAAATCGTCGATTACCTTGAAAGAGTTGTAAACCCTCAGCTATCAACCGTTAATGGTGTCTCTAATATTCAGATGATGGGGGGCACACCATTCGCACTCCGCATATGGCCTAACCCGATAAAACTGGGTCAATATAACCTTACCACCGCCGATTTAATCAGTGTTTTACAACAAAATAACTATCAATCAGCAGTCGGTCAGTTTAATAGTAGTTTCACTATTTTAAATGGCACAATTGATAGTCAGGTCGACACCGTTGACGGGCTCAAAAAATTAGTCATTAAAAGTGATAATGGCCAAATTGTTCAGCTACAAGATGTGGCAGACATCAGCCTTGGAAAAAGCAGTGACAGCACTCGTGCGCTCGCTAATGGTCGAGAAGCCGTGATTATTGGTATTAATGCGACTCCGACAGCCAATCCACTTGATGTTGCCGCAGGAATACGAACCCAGTTTACTTTGATTGAAAAAAATCTCCCGACTACCATTCAATCGACGCTAATCTATGACTCTACGCTGGCTATTACAGATTCGATTGATGAAGTTGTAAAAACCATCGCTGAAGCCGCTGTAATTGTTATTATCGTGATCTTGCTTTTTCTTGGCTCCTTCCGTGCGGTCATCATTCCGATTATCACTATTCCACTGTCTTTAATTGGCGTGATGGCTGTAATGCAAGTATTTGGCTTTTCTATTAACCTCATGACATTACTCGCCATGGTATTAGCGATAGGCTTAGTGGTTGATGATGCTATTGTGGTGGTGGAAAATGTAGATCGGCATATCAAAATGGGGGCAAAACCTTTAGAGGCGGCGTTGGTTGCGACCCGAGAAATCGCTGTGCCCGTTATATCCATGACCATCACTTTAGCAGCCGTCTATGCGCCGATTGCATTGATGGGTGGCGTCACGGGTTCATTATTTAAAGAGTTCGCCCTCACACTCGCAGGTGCTGTGGTCATTTCTGGCTTTGTTGCTCTGACTCTATCGCCAATGATGTGCTCAAAGATGCTCAAACCACACACCCAACCAGGAAAGTTTGAAGAAACCGTTGAACGAGTGCTCGGTGGCTTAACCAAGCGCTATCACAAGACGCTGATTGCGGTGCTTGATCATAAGGGGGCAATCGTCTTCTTTGCAATCATAGTGCTTATATCCTTACCTATAATATTTAACTTCATACCTTCTCAGCTTGCTCCAGATGAGGATCAAGGCGTTGTGGTCGTGATAGGAACCACCCCATCAACCTCTAATAATGACTATATCCAGGCTAATATGGAGCTAATTACTCAAATTATCTCCAAGCAGCCACAAGTAGAGGCATCATTAGCATTAGTTGGCGTTCCTACAACGAGTCAAGGGCTAGCCATCGCGCCGCTTGTCCCTTGGAGTGATAGAAAATTAAGCCAAAAAGAGATCTCCGCAAACGTTAATATAGAAGCCAAAAAAATCCCTGGGATTACCGCTACAGCATACCAAATGCCCTCTCTTCCTGGCGCCTCAGGAGGATTGCCTATTCAATTCGTTATCACTAGTCCTGCCAGCTTTGAAACTCTATACAGCATTGGTAATAAGCTATTAGAGAAAGCCAAAAAGAGTCCACTTCTTGTCTATACGGATTTGAATCTAAAATATGATTCGGGCTTGGTAGAACTCAAAATTGATCGCGAGGCTGCTGGTGCCTACGGCGTGACCATGCAGGAGATAGGCTCAACACTCGGTACCATGATGGGTGGTGGCTATATTAACAGGGTGAATATTGATGGTCGCTCCTATGAGGTCATTCCCCAAGTGGAGCGTGTCTATAGGGCTAATCCTAAGTTAATTGACCAGTTTTATGTCACCGCACAAAATGGTTCTGCCATCCCGCTATCAAGCCTTGTCAGTTATAGCGTCAATGGCAACGCAAAATCGTTACCTCATTTCAATCAAATGAACTCAATCTCAATTGAGGCGGTACCTGCACCGAATGTCGCAATGGGCGATGCCATTGCCTATTTCGACCAATTGGCAAAAACAGATTTACCTCCGGGCTTTACGTACACCTTTATGGGGGAAGCACGCCAATTCGTCGAAGAAGGTAGCTCTTTGTATGTCACTTTCGCCCTTGCTCTTGCCATCATATTTTTGGTTTTAGCCAGTCAATTTGAAAGTGTACGCGACCCATTAGTGATCATGTTCACTGTGCCACTTGCTATTAGTGGTGCGTTAATCGCCCTTGGGTGGACACATATATCGGGTGAAACCTCACTCAATATCTATTCACAAGTTGGATTAATTACCTTAGTTGGACTAATAACCAAACATGGCATTTTGATGTGTGAGGTGGCCAAAGAGGAGCAAATATTTAAAGGCGCATCAAAACATGATGCCATCATTGAAGCAGCCACAGTGAGACTTCGCCCGATCCTTATGACTACCTCAGCCATGATTGCAGGGTTAATTCCATTATTGTTTGCTAGCGGAGCGGGCGCTGCTTCGCGTTACAATATTGGTTTAGTGATCGTTGCTGGACTTGCAGTAGGAACACTGTTCACACTGTTTGTTCTGCCCGTTATGTACACGTACATCGCGAGTAATCATAAACTCCATGAGGGACTTGATGAGCAGCAAAGCAATATAAGCGATGACGCTCAGCTGACACCGCATTAACACCAAGACAATTACCAAATTAACGCCCAAATAACGCAACAATAACCCAGAGCCCTTTACCATTGTGAGTAACGATAGCAATGGTAAAGGGTTTGGCGGCATACTAAAAACGCCCCTCCCCCAAAAATATAAAACACAAAAAGCCAATACAGCAAATCAATACAAAACCAATACAAAGACTTAAGTAACAAAAGCCAAGCCAGATTTTCAATCGCGACTTCGGCTTCTACAATCAAATAGCACGACAACTTGATGAGTCACTCAGTGCGTAAAACTCATCCAAAGACAGCAAACTTGCTACAGCAGAGCTAAAGATGGGGGGGTTATCAGCTTGCTCAATGCCCATACATTTTATCGAAATTGGGGATTTTCTGTTCCCATATTGGCACCTCTTCTCCAATGATAGCTTTGAGCGTGTTAATAAATAATTTAGTTTTAATTGGGGCGTCTCGGTGCGGATACACGGCATAAAACGTACCGAGATCATTTAAATGTAGCTCAGTCATAATAGGAACAAGCTTCTGCTCTAGAATTTCGTTCTCAATCATCTGCGCAGTAACAACTGCCAGCATATTGCCCGCGACAGCCGTTTTGGTGATCATTTCAACATCGTTAACTTTATAAACCACATTCAATTGCAGCTGCTTAGTTTCGCTGTTGGCATCAAGATAGGAGAACTTATCAATCAGCAGCCCAGGCGCTGCGTAAACTGCAGCGGGTAAAGTTTCTAGTTGTTCAAGCGTCTTTATTTCGCCGTGTTTTTTGATGAACTCAGGAGCCGCCACAATCAATAATCGGTTTCGTGCAATCTTTCTGGTAATAAGGTTTGAGTCTTTTGGTTTGCCAATACGAAAGCCAATATCAAACCCCTCTGCAACCATATCGATGAGTCTATCTTCTAAACGCAGTTCAATATCAACATCTGGATATTGTTGCTGAAAAACCAACACTGCTTGCTGTACATGTTGTCGACCAAACAGAGTCGAACTCGTGATCCGTAATACGCCTTTGGGTTCAGAATGATAATACTGTGCCAATCGATGCGAGTCATTTAACAGCATGCGCAATGATTTTGCTTGGGCCACCATCTCATGACCCACTGCGGTTAAAGAGAGCGATCGTGTGGTGCGATTTAGCAAATGTACGCCAAGTTCATGCTCTAGCCGGCTGATTTGTTTCGAGATAACAGATCTATCGACATTTCTTTGTTCTGCCACCTTACTAAATGAGCCCAGTTCAGCGACTTCAAGCAGTAGTAATAATCGACTTGGAAAATCCATACACCCTCTTTGTTGCATTTTTGGCACCAATAAGGTGCCAGTTTACGCATTTTTCTTAGCTTATAACAACCTTATAGTAGCTACACTTTAACGGCTTAAACAAACTGAGCCACTAAATCCATGAGGAAGACATTATGAGCAAGTTAGCAATTAGCCACAGCGAAGGCATAGCAACGGTTAGCATCAATAATCCACCATCGAATGTAATCACCAGTGATTTGATCAATGAAGTTAACGCCTTTGTTTTATCGTTAAAATATGATCGTGATACCAAAATAGTGGTGTTTAAGTCACTCCATCCACTGTTCTTTTTAGCTCACTTGGACTTGCATGTGATCAACGGTACGCCTGCTGGTCAAGCTGCATCGATTGAGTTTAATCACATGATCACCAACATTAAAGCCATGAAGCAGCTTTCAGTTGCTGTGGTGGATGGCGTCGCTCGTGGCGGTGGAGACGAATTTGTGATGGCCTGTGATTTGGCTTATGCGACAGAAAATGCTGTATTTGCTCAACCTGAAATCCATGTGAATATCCCAACGGGTGGCCAAGGCGCGGTGCAGTATGCTCGCAGAATGGGTAAAAACAAAGCACTGCAGGCCTTATTACTAGGTAATGACTTTACCGCTCAACAAGCTGAAGCGTTAAATATCATTACTCAGTACGTTCCCAAGGCCGAAATAGATGGCTTCTTAGCCCAGGTGCTTGGTGTTATTAGCCAATTAGAAATTCGTAATATTGTGATGTACAAAGAGATCATCGCGGCATCGATAATAGATGAAGATGCTGGCGCCGAGCTAGAGCTACGCTATTTTCTAGAGCGCGCAAAAGAGAATAAAACACAAGCCATCATAGATGCATTTATCAAACATGGTGGACAAACAGACCGCGAAGCAAAAGATATTCAAGGGATCTTTGTCGATACGGCTGCAGAGCTTGCCAAGTAGTTCAGCGGCTAGAAGCTCATCTGTATGGGCAGCGATAAACAAACCTATGGCTGCCATATTATCTAAATTTTGAATTGCTAAAAAACGTTATTAAATAATTGGATGACCGTAAACCGGTTAAGTAAAGGTAAAAGTGAGATACGAAGGTAATATTTATCGTCCACCATTAGAGGCGGACGCTTACATACTGCAATGCACGATTGGCTGTTCCTACAATAAATGCACCTATTGCTCTATGTACAAAGACGTGCGCTACCGAGCAAGGTCTATCGATGAACTGATAGAAGATATTCAGATGGCAAAACGTGCTTTTGGCGCCAATATTAACAAGATAGAAAAAGTATTCCTAAGTGATGGTGATGCAATTTCACTGCCCACCAACATGCTATTAGACATACTGGCAGAGCTGTACGCTGCATTTCCAAACTTAAGCCATGTCAGTACTTATGCTGGCCCACAAAGTACACTGAGTAAGACTCAAGAAGAGTTAACACAATTAAGGCAAGCTGGACTCACTATGACCTATTTAGGAGTTGAATCCGGTTCAGATGAAGTACTCAGTACGATTCGTAAGGGCGTTAGCGCTGAAGAGATGCTTGTCGCAGGCCGTAATATTGTTGCTTCAGGCATCAAACTTGTCGCAATGGTAATGATTGGTATCGGAGGCCGTGGTGACATATCGCAGACTCACATAAAGGAAACTGCGAAATTAATCAATCAGATGAAACCTTATCTGCTGGGCACATTAACCACTGTTGCCATTGAGGGCACTGCTTTATGTAGGCAAGTTGCCAAAGGTGAGTTCAATTTGCTCGATCCTTATGAAGTACTAGAAGAGATGAAGATGTTGCTGGAACATATTGAGTTACCAGACCTAAATATTGATGGTACTCATGCATCTAATTTATTACCAATAAAAGGCATATTTAAAGATGACAAACTTGACATGCTAGCATCTATAAATAAGTACTTAATCAACAAAGATGAAAGTTTAATTGGTAAAGCTTACGTTGGCCGATTTTAACGTCAGAGATTTTAAAGACAGAGATTTTAAAGACAGAGATTTTAAAGACAGAGATTTTAAAGTCAAAGTAATACCTATTCGACATAAAAAAGGGCTTTATAATCAGTAATGCCGATCATTTAGCAGTTTATTGATCGGTTGACCGATCTTTATAAGATGGCAAAATCCGAGTGTTTTTAAA
>NZ_JBRIMD010000032.1:0-44575 GCF_052977325.1 Shewanella sp. 0m-6 | reverse complement strand
TGTTGGCATAAATGTTCCAGACATAAATACCAACACTATCCGTCCATGGGTGTTGGCATAAATGTTCCAGACATAAAAAAGGCACGCTAATGCGTGCCTTTTCACTTAATGACGATGACTTAAGCCCGTATTAACGGCTGTACATCTTGTCGATTTCACGTGCGTATTTGTGATAAATCACTTTACGACGTAGCTTCATGGTTGGGGTAATTAAGCCCGCTTCCATCGAGAATGCATCGGGTAACAAGGTAAACTTCTTAATCTTTTCAAAGCCAGCTAGCTCGCTTTGTAATGTCTTAAGACGCTGCTCAAAATGCTCAACCACGTGACTATGACGCAATAGATCCAGCTGTGACTCGTAATTTACGCCTTTCTCTTTTGCCCAAGCCTCTAACGACTCAAATGCTGGCACAATTAACGCGGTTACGTAGTTGCGCGCATCGGCAACAATCGCTACCTGCTCGATGAATGGGCAACAACCTACTTTGCCTTCAACACGTTGCGGCGCAATATACTTACCGTTTGAAGTTTTCATGAGCTCTTTAATGCGGTCAGTGATAAACAAGTTACCGTTTTCATCGATACGACCCGCATCACCAGTTTTCAACCAGCCATCTTCAAATGTTTCGGCTGTTTCTTCTGGACGGTTGTAGTAACCACGCATCACAGTGTCGCCGCGTACTAAAATTTCGTTATCTTTACCGAGTTTAATCTCAACTTCTGGCAGTACCTGGCCGTTAGAACCGGGAACGCGGTTAGCCAAGGTATTACAGGTCGCCGTTGCCGTCGTTTCTGTCATGCCGTAACCACATAGCACAGGTACATCGATGCTTTGGAAGAAAGCACTGACGTTTGGATCTAGTGCTGCGCCGCCACAAGGCATAAACTTAAGACGACCACCTAACACCTGCTTTAACTTACTGAAAACCAGCTTATCGGCTAATTTCCATTGCAAGCTTAAGCCCAACGATGCTTTATGGCGACCTTGGCCCACTTCAGACTGTTTATGACCAACAGACATTGCCCAGGTAAACATTTTTTGGCGCATTTCAGGTGCTTTAATCACCTTATCTTGTACGGCGCTATACACTTTTTCTAAGAAGCGCGGCACCACACATAATGTGTGCGGACGAACTTGAACAATCGCCTCTTTTACCGCCATTGGATTAGACAGGTATACGTTACGGCCACCACGACACAATACATAGAAGCTCCAACCGCGCTCAAATACATGGCTAAGCGGTAAGAATGCTAACGACACATCACCAGGAGTAAAAGGTAATAATGTGTCATGCTGACGCACCATAGAGGCAATGTTGCGGTAATCAAGCATTACGCCTTTAGGGTCGCCCGTTGTGCCTGAGGTGTAGATTAACGTCAGTAGATCATCTAAATTCTTGTCGTTCAAACGCTTTTCAAGTTCGGCGTCTGCTGCCACATCAAGTTCACGCGCAAGCAGTTCATCCAAATAAAAATGGTTTTGCTTATCTTGTAACTCAACTGATTGGTCGAAAACCACCACACTTGTCAGGCTATCGCATTGGGCGGCTAGCTCACATGCCATTGCATACTGCGCCGCATCACCCACAAAAATCAGCTTTGCTGCTGCGTCGTTAACAATGTAAGCCGCTTGCTCCATTGTGCTGGTTGGGTAGATAGGCACAACGACAGCTTTGGCTTTGAGTAAGCCCAAATCGGCACAGGTCCACTGCGGGCAGTTCTGCGACAAAATAACTGCGCGGTCATGGGATTCAATACCAAACTGAATTAACACCCGTGCAATTTTAGAGGTGATGGTATCGAATTGAGTCCAACTCACTTGATGCCAAGGCGCTGCAGTTTCGAATCCTTCGAGCGCAATAGCGTCGCCAAGTGATTGGCTCTGTTGCTGTATTAATCGTACTACGTGATATTGCTCGAGCGACATAAAATAACTACCTTTTAGCTTACAAGTGTTCCGCTTTTCGGCAAGTCTACTAGAAGACGCTCTAAACACTAAGAGTTTTTGCTCTATTTTTGTTAACTCAAACACAAAAAAAGACCGTCCTGCGATGTGAGCGGCCTTTATTTAACAGCAAGTCTTTTAAGCTAAGCATCTAAATTAAAACAAAAATAATTTATTAACACCTGTAGCGATATTGTGCTATTCCCAGCGCAAGCAAATAGATTAAACTTTAACCATCTTGGTTGGTCGCTCGATTATCAGTGCTGTTTTAACATTAACACCGCAGTAGATCTCCCCGCCATAACCGTTGTTTTGCAAACCAAAGCGTCTACATGATTTGTAGCCCATTAACTCCCGTACTTGTTCAGTTAGAGCATTGAACTGAACAAAAGTAGTTAGCCACTGCATAAAGACATTGATACATTAACAAGGCTCTTATTTAGATACGCTAAATTGCAAAAAGGAATCAGTATCATGCTTCATGGAATGTACTCTCAAATTCGCGCTCGAGTAGCCCCCGCGCTATGGCATAAAAAACCTTTAGCTACGGCTATCTTACTCGGTGCTGGACTACTCATTCCTTCAGCTCAAGCGGACACATCAGCCAACACTGCACAACTAAAACCTAACAATCAACAAGCTTGCTATGTCGACGGATTATCGGAGCAGATGCAATGCGGCTCTATCTCGGTTCCTGAGAATTACGCCAAGCCAGATGGCAAACAGATCCAAATTCATTACGTGGTGATGCCAGCCATCAAGCCTGGTAGCAAGAACCAAGCCTTGCTCGCAATCGCTGGCGGGCCAGGGCAATCAGCCATCGAAAATGCCCGCGGTTTCGATCGCATGCTGACCAAGGTACGCCAAACCGAAGATGTCATCCTTATCGACCAGCGCGGCACCGGTCAGTCGAGCCCACTGCAATGTATTGGCGATGGCTTTGAAAGTGCTCTGGCGGTTAATGAAAGTGATTTTGATACCCGGGTTGAAACCCAAAAATGCCTAGATAGCCTTGATGCCGATGTCACTCAATACGGCAGCCTTAGCGCACTTAAAGATTTTGAAGCGGTTAGACAGCACTTAGGTTATCAAAAACTGCACCTATACGGCGTGTCTTACGGCACGCGTATGGCACAGCTGTATATGCGTCACTATCCGACAAGCCTAGCAACGGTCACCCTAGATGGTGTAGTGCCAATGCAGCAAAGTGTGCTCGCTATTGGCGATGCCATTGCCCGTGCATTCAATCTGCTTATCGAAGATTGCGCCAACAACAGTCTTTGTCATGCACAATTCCCTGAGCTTAGTGCCGATCTTGAAAAGGTCGATGCTGAGCTAACACAAGCGCCAAAAATAAGCCAAGTGCCCGACCCTCTTACCGGTGAAATGACCCAACTGACCCTCACTCGCGGTAAGTTTAAAGGCGCGTTGCGGATGGCGCTTTACAATCCCAGCACCCGCTCACTCATGCCCCATGCGATTCATCAAGCGGCTAAGGGTAACTATCAACCCATCACAGGACTCTATGCCATGGGCATAGACAATGCGGGTATCGCCATGGGCATGCATGCTTCTGTGGTATGTGGCGAAGATTGGCAACGCCTGACGCCTGAACTGCGCGAAAAAACAAACCAGAGCTACTTTGGTAAAGAGATGCTAAAAACTTTTGCCGACTCCTGCGCAGTGTGGAATATGCCTGCGGTCGATGCCAGCTTTAGCGACCCCATAGCCAGTGATATCCCAACCCTATTGCTCTCGGGTGAGTTAGACCCCGCTACGCCACCAAGCTGGGGAGCGCTTGCCATGGAAAAACTGACCAATGCTAAACACTTTATCGCCCCTTATGCGACACACGGCGTGGCATACCAGTCTTGTGGTAATGACCTTATTGCAGAGCTCGTTGAGCAAGGCTCTGTAGCAGAGCTAGATGCTAAGTGCTTACAGGAAGATATTCGCCGCAACTTCTATCTCAATGCCAGCACAGTAGAAGCCATTCCTAGTGACAGTACTAAGCAAAAAGATGAAAAAATAGACGAACAAACAATTAAACAAGCAGACAAACAAACAGCCCTGAATAAGTAAGGAAGCCACCATGATCAAAGTATCAAATTTATCAAAACGCATCGGAGATGTGCAGGCGCTAAATGATTTAAGCTTTTCAGCGCTAGATGGCCAGATCACTGGTCTACTCGGCCCAAATGGCGCGGGGAAAACCACCTGTTTACGCACCGTGTTTGGCCTTTTAAAGCCTGATAACGGCAATGCAGAAATTGATGGTATCGATATCGCGGTATCACCCGTTGCCGCCAAACAGCAATTGGGTTTATTTCCTGACCCATTTGGTTTGTATGAGCGCTTAACCCCGCGGGAATATATTAGCTACTTTGCCGAACTTAACGGCCTGTCTCGTAAAGAAGCAAAGCTAGCCACCAGCAAGGTTATCGATAGATTACACCTTGCTGATATCGCCGATAGACAGTGCAAAGGTTTTTCTCAGGGCCAAAGAATGAAAACGGCATTGGCACAAGCCATTGTCCACCAGCCAACCAATATCATTCTCGATGAACCCACTCGTGGCCTTGATGTTATGAGTACCCGTGTACTGCGCGACATCTTGCGTGATCTAAAAAACCAAGGCCATTGCGTGCTGTTTTCAAGCCATGTGATGCAAGAAGTCGCCGCACTTTGTGACCAGGTGATAGTGATGGCCGAAGGCCGAGTGGTTGCCATTGGTAGCCCAGAAGCATTGTGCCAGCAAACCGGTAAGGACTCGCTCGAAGATGCCTTTATTCAATTGATTGGTACTGATGAAGGCATAGCCGCTTAATACTGGCGATAAAAGGATTTCTCAATGAGTAACAAAATTATTTCAATGGTTCGCAAAGAGCTGATCGACGCGGCTCGCGATAAACGCTCGGTAATGGCAGGGCTTTATTACGCGATTGGCGCACCGCTGCTTATGTGCGGTATGTTTTTTCTGTTAATTGGTCAGCTGACTAGCCCTGAAGATCTTAATATAAAAATGACCAACGCACAGGGTGCACCGGATCTGGTTAAATTTCTATCGAGCCGTGGGATCTCTCAAGGTGATAACGAAGACACTAAGGACATTCAGCTCATCATCAGTGATGACTATGCAGCCAATATGGCCAAAGGGCTTAGCGCTGAGGTAACACTGGTTGCCGATGCGTCAAATGAAAAACTGCAGATCTCGATTCGTCGATTAGAAAAGAGCTTACAAGAATATAGTGGTGAAATGGGCAGCCTTCGCCTTATCGCCCGCGGTATCGATCCTAGAGTAATGCAACCCATTAAGCTCAATGTTGAAGATGAAGCCACGCCAGATTCAAAGGCCGGCATGATCTTAGGCCTAGCCACCATGACCATGATCTACGCGGTATTTATCTCAGGCATGAATTTGGCTATCGACACCAGTGCAGGAGAGCGTGAACGTAATTCATTAGCACTGCTACTCAGTCACCCAGTCTCTACCTGGGAAATTGTTATCGCCAAAATTATTGCGGTGACGATTTTTGCGATGGTGGGCTTAGTCCTCACGCTCATCGTCTCTAAATTCGCTTACGCCTTTGTACCTTGGCAAGAGTTAGGTTTTGCCGTCAGCTTAAACATTAACTTTATTCTGATGATGATTGTTGTTGGTGCGCCAGTCGCAATTATGGCAGCTTGTTTACAGCTATTTGTGTCCTTTATGGCTAAGAGCTTTAAGGAGGCGCAGTCGTACATCACTATCGTGTTGATGGTGCCTATGATGTTAGCCATGGCAGCTAGCTACAATATTGCACCAGAAACAATTCAGTGGTTACCGGTTTCAGGCCAGCTACAGGCACTAATTGAGTTTATTAAAGGCCGCGAGCTACCAATGATGCAGCTAGCAGTGTCATCCGCTCTAACCTTGGCTATCGCCCTAGGTCTTGCTGTAGGTATGCAAAAGTCGCTCAAGAGCGAGAAGATTGTATTTGGTTTATAACGAGCAATACGTAACTATCGGAGGGAGCACTCCTCCGATAGTTGCACTCATTTAGATAACTCTCTTATGGAATAAGGAAATAAAAATGGAATTTATCGACAACATCTTAGCCAGTGATAACTATGCTTTTATGGCCATGCTTGCTGTTGCAGTCATCGCTATCTGGTTTCTGCCCGCCATGCTGGCATTAGTATTTAACCGCAAACACTTCAAACTTATTTTACTCGCCTGTATCCCTGCGGGCTTTTCACTGATTGCATGGGGCGGGGTAATGGTGTGGGCGGTTACAGGAAAAGTCGTTGATAAATATGCGAATCGAACTAATGCTCAAAGCTAATGCTCAATAAAAGATTATAGATAACTGAATAAGGAGTACCACTATGGATCTACCCATGATCGTGTTAATTGTCGCTATCGTTGCTATCGCCACCGCAGGTGAGGCCTTTAAGTATTACCTGAAGTCTCGTAAGATCACTGGCTCAGAGATCACCAATAATGAGCTTGAGTTACTGCGTAAGCAAAACAGGCATTTAGAACAGCGAATAGAAGTACTTGAGAAAATCGTCACCGATAATAGCTATGATCTAAAGTCGACGATCAATTCACTGTAACCGGTAACATAAATATAGTCAGGTTCACACACTCATAGTGTTGATGGAATAAGCTTAACGCTCATTCAATTGCGACCAGCAATTACCATTAGCAGCAGTCATGAGTATTGAATTTCTGCCGATAGGCCCTAGGCGACAAACTGGTTGTTTGAATAAATAGCTTTCTAAATGAGCTAACATCCTCATAGCCAACCTGCTCTACTATCTGCTCAATCGCAAGCTCCGTTGTTTCTAATAATCGTTTAGCTTCATCCACCCTAAGCCGTTGAATATAACTGGCTGGTGTTTGATTAATAGCTTTTTTAAACCGCCTAATCAAGGTGCGTTTACCAACGGCAAATTTGTCAGCTATCTCATCAAGTAATAAGTTTTTATTAAGGTGCAACTGCATCCAGTCTTGAATACGATTAACCAACTCATCTTTATGCTGTAGATCTGCATCAAGGGTCATAAAAGCTTGTTGAGAGGTTCGGTTAGGATCGATCAATAAGACCTTGGCCATCTGAGTCGCAATTTGCTCTCCAGCCAGCCTTTGTATCAACTGCAAAGCTAAGCTCAGATTGGCACTGGTTGCCCCCGCCGTATAGAACTGCCCATCATTAAGCACTACATGCTCACTGCATAATTTCACACGAGGAAAGCTGCGTTTAAACAATTCAGCCAACCACCATACACATGTCGCCCTCTTATCATCGAGCAAGCCTGAAGCTGCTAGCATCAAGGTGCCTGAGCAGTAAGCGCCAATAGGTTTACCTGTATGAGAAAAGTCTCTCAACGTTGCAATATGAGGTTCAAAATCTGTTAGGTAGGCAGTAAGCTGTTGCCGGTTAGTGATCGTTGCCGAAGCCACAACTAAGGCATCGGCATGACTTAGATAATGCTCGGCATCCTCATGGGCTATGACAGGAAGCTTTACGTTATAATCACTTATTATTGGCTCACCATCAGGCGACATCACCGCACACTCAAACAATGCCTCATCAGCATCTGGATGAGTCACTTTCCAATAAGTATTACAAAAGCTGAAAACATCCATAAAACTAAGAATGCCACCAGCCACCGCATTATCGGCAGCTAATACAACTATTCGTTTCATAACCCTTCAACCTGTCACTTATCACCTTAATTCTGTCAATAATGACACTTAAAAGTGATTTGTCTAGTTTTTATACTGACAGTTATTGAAAGCTGTAGTCGCAGGAGCGCTGTTATGAAAAGCAATATGAATATGGATCAGAGAATGAGTAGAATGTTAAGCAAGCGAGTTACCGTTTCGTCAAACGACACCACCAAAAGCAATAACATGCTAAGTGATAGAGCAACTAGATATAAATCAGCAAGCAAAAAAGCACTCAAATATAAGCCGATTAGTCATAAAGTGTTAAGCCTGAGCTACTTACTCCCAAGCTGGGGCTTGTTGCTTTGGCTTAATTTCAGCACCGAACCGAACTTGTTTGCCCACTTCATTGCAATCCCTAGCCTACTGCTGCTAACGGGCTACAGCGCTTATATTATTGCCCGTAAAGGTGGCTAATATCGACAGTGCAGGTAATCATTTACCTACCCACGCCAGTAGGCCCCTCAGAAAAGAGAGACCGATACTGGATGACAGTTAGATTTTAAACTCTTGTACCAACACAGACAGGCGTTTAGCCATATGGGCTAAGTTTTCACTCTCCTGAGAGCTAATATTCGTGCCATTGGCAGTTTGCTCTGCCGCGTGGCTGATATTAACGATATTAGTATTTATCTCTTCAGATACCGTACTTTGCTCCTCGGCTGCTGTGGCAATTTGAGTATTCATATCGGTAATGGTCGCAATCGCACTGACGATACTTTGTAGTGCCTCACCCGCACCGCGGGCATGACTTACGCTATCATCGACATATTGACGACTATCGGACATCGCACTCGCTGCAAGCTTAGCGCCGCCTTGTAGCTTCTCTATCATGGCCTGGATCTCTTCTGTCGACTCTTGAGTACGACTCGCCAAGGTTCTCACTTCATCAGCAACGACCGCAAAGCCTCGCCCTTGCTCACCCGCTCTCGCCGCCTCAATCGCAGCATTGAGCGCTAACAAATTAGTTTGCTCGGCAATGCCTTTAATCACATCCAAAATAGAGCCGATTTGATGGCTATCATGCTCTAAATCTTTCACCACTTGCGATGCGCGCTCGATACCCACAGCTAAGCTCTCAATCGCCTCAACCGTACTATTCACAACGGCTAAGCCCGCCTGAGACTGGCCATCAGTTTGCGCCGCGGCATCAGCAGCATCATTGGCATTTTTAGCCACTTCAACCACGGTTGCCGTCATCTCATTCATGGCCGTTGCTACCATCTCTAGTTCGTCACGCTGAGTTTGTACCGAGTTAGCTGCATCAGCAGTTATCTCCGCCATACCTTGAGAGGATTCAGCGAGCGCTGATGAGGTCTCTGCCACCCCTTGTAAACTCGTTTGGAACTTATCTAGCATTAAGTTAAAAGAGCGAGATAGTTGACCGAGTTCATCTTGGGAAGTGATTTTAATTCGGCGAGTAAGATCCGACTCGGCCTCGATTGACGTAATAGAGAATTTCATATCTTCAATAGAACGCAAAATAGCACGCGAAACAAACAACAGAATGAGCCCTGCAATACCAAAACAACCTAGAGTGAAACCAATTAATTGCAATCGCATATTCGACATAGACGTCAATGCGGCATTTTGTATGTGATTGCGTGCATTTTCTACTGAGTCCGCTAAAGATTTAAAGGTCGTTCTGGCCTTATTCGCAAATGGACTTGCCCCTTTACGGTACTCTTGCCAAGCAACTTGTAATCGCTCTGGTGTGCGCTCAACAGATTGCAATGCCAACATACGTGCACGACCATCTTCAAGAAATGCCTCTGTAGCTTGCTTAGAGTTTTGAGCTAATTGACTGAGCTCTTGCCTATCTTCAGTGCTGCTCATTTTACTTAATGAAGATTCTAGATTTTCAAAATGACGGTAGATATCTTGAATACGGGTTTCAAGCAAATTGTAATTCTTATTGAAATCATCGCCGAGCATAATGCTACGAGATAAGCGAGAGACGTAATTCATATCGCGATTAATAGACAAGATGAACTCTTGGCTCTTAACTCCAGCTTGATCGTACTCATTAAATCGCTGTTCAACTTCTGCAGTACTGACTACCACATCAGTAAAAATTACAGCACCAGTTAACCCAAAGACCAGCATTACAGCCATCAATTTTCGTTTAATAGTCCACGAAACGAACACGCCCATCTTCACAACTCCTTATGATTTATCGCGCGCAGGCGAAATTAACTCCAGAGTAATGCAACTAAACTCAACTGACTGACCAAAAAACAGCCAAAGAAGCTAAAAGTTTGTGAAAAGATGTAAAAACCATGATAAGTCATAGCTCTACAAGTACGAATGATTAATAAAGATCTGTGTGATTAGTAGAAAGATGCTATATGCGTGTAGATAGTTGAGAGGGTAATGAGAATGCAGTTGGAATAGTAGGGGCGTGCATCGAAACACGCTCACTTAGCCCTACTTCCAACTAACCAGTGGCCTTGCTTTACTTAGCTTTAGGTCTGAACGGCTTAATAACCGACTCGTCACACTCTAAGAAAGGACCGTCCATTAGGTCGATGCAGTATGGAATCGCTGGGAACACGGCATCCAAACACTCGCGAATCGACTTTGGCTTACCCGGTAAGTTAACAATAAGCGAGTCACCACGTAGGCCTGCTGTTTGACGCGATAAAATGGCTGTTGGTACAAACTTAAGCGACTCGGCGCGCATTAGCTCACCAAAACCAGGCATCATACGATCACACACAGCTTCAGTCGCTTCAGGAGTCACATCGCGCTTAGCAGGTCCTGTGCCACCAGTGGTGACAATAAGGCTACAGTTTTGCTCATCAGCCATCTTAATCAGCGTCGCTGAAATCACATCTTGTTCATCAGGGATCACTTCATAAACAGGTTCCCACTCAGACGTGAGGTATTCGTTAAGAACATCGATAATTGCCTTACCAGAGATATCTTCATAGATCCCCGCACTGGCTCTATCACTTACCGTAACAATACCGATTTTAGCTTTGCTCATTCTCTGTTCCTTCAATCTGATCTTAGATAAACTTGGCTTAGTTTATCGTGAACGTTAGCGTCTCTATAGTCTGGCGTTAAAGTAGCACAAAGTTAACTAATTAAACTCGAAAAATATTGGGTTAAATGCAAAAACTGCGACGTCATGATTTATTGGCCATTCACCCTCCAACACCCCATGTCCGCTCACAATAGCAACACAATGAAAACCATTTACTGCAAACGAGATATGGGTCGCAATCTTTTTGATATTCCGCCCTGAGTAATACTTGTTTTCGATAAATTCTACCGTACTCTTGCGCCTACTCGAATTCAGCTGAATTCACACCATGTCAGGGGACACTATTTGAACACCACACAAGGCTTATTGCGCGCCTGTCTAGCGTTAGCAACTATCCTTCTTTGCAATCTCGCCAATGCCACTCAAACCCAGCTAGATCTACCGACTAAAAATAGCGAACTGCCATTTTTTCACAGTCAGGATGAAGCCGAGCAGCGCAGCCAAGCTTATGAACAAGCCATGGACGACCTCAACCATCAAGCTGATGAGTGCCAAAACGATCTAGCATGCGATGAAATCGACAAAGCACAAACCGATCTTGATTATGCCAAGCGTAGCCATATCGCTAAAAACGGCTTAGCCATGTTCGATGTTTTAGGTGGACCCGCATTCACACCGGAAAACGGCTTAATGCTCGCCCTCGGCGGTCTGTATTCCTTCAAAACTGAGCGAGAACAGAGTGACTTGCAGCGCTCAAGCGTGTCACTTTTTGGTATTGCCAATAAAGGCGATGGCGACCTCGGCTACAGCTTACGCTCAAGACAAAATCTGTTTTTTGATAACGATGATATTCGCTACAACGGACTATTTGTATTGGCCAGCCAAAGTGAAAACTTCTGGGGAGTGGGTTATGACGCAGGCAAACAGCAATCAGCATCTGACGATACCCTACTGAATAAAACTTCACTGACCTATCATGCCAACTTAGACTTTAAGAGCGATTACGGCTTTTACTTTGGCCCGGCGCTGCGAGTCAATTACTTCGAGCCAGACCAAAATAGCTCGCCGCCAACAGCAATTGCTGATGACAATTTTCAACAATTCAAAGATAAGCCTTTGTCGGTAGGCTTGGGTTTTTCAATCAATTATGACAGCCGTGATGTCACAGTAAACGCTTGGCAGGGTCAGTACCTGAATGTTGAATATATCAACTACAACTCTGGCTTTGGTAGCGATAACCAATATCAAAAAATCTTACTCGATCATCGCTATTACCTCACTGTAGCGTTAGGGCGAGTGCTGGCTTTTTACAATGCTTATCAGTGGAGTGAAGGCGATGTGCCTTACTATGATCTGCCATCTCTAGGTGGACAGTCTTCGCTACGTGGCCTCTACCAAGGGCGATACCGCGATAAGTCTGCTATCGAACACACCCTTGAATATCGCCACACCTTCTTGCGTGACAACGGCGAACTGTCAGCGCATGGCGCCACCCTTTGGGCGGGCGTAGGCTCCATTGCAGGAACAGACACCCAGCTATACGAAAAACTGCTATATAGCTATGGCTTTGGCTACCGCTATGAATTGCAACCTAGGATGAACGTACGTGTCGATCTCGGCTTTAGCGATGATGACAGCGGTTTCTACCTTACCTTTACCGAAGCCTTTTAAATAGATTTCTGAGATTGATAAAAATGAACAAACACCTTGTTATTGTGATGCTACTTAATGCCATCACCTTTAATGTGTGGGCCAACAGCGACACCACAGACATTGAACGCCAGCAGCCCGCGCACTGGAGCCATTTGCCTATCTGGGGCGATAAAGCTCGTGAGTTAGGTTATGAACTGCCCATCCCTGTCGGCTTCAATATCTACTACAACAAGCAGTCAGTTGCTTATGACGCCAAAGACAACTTCAACCTTGGCCTCGCAGGCAGCGGCTGGCTGAACAAGCTCAACGCCAATGTTGTGATCCCCGCTGACGATGTGATTATTACCGGGGAAGACGAAAGCATTCAGCTTAGAGCCGATGCCTGGGTACTGCCATTTCTTAACGTATATGGCCTTGCTGGTTATACCAAGGGGCACAAAAACATTCTGGCGGACTTAAGCAACGCCCAAGGTTTAGGTAATGGCGGCATCGATATGGTGCTACCTATCCCTATCGAATATACGGCTTATAACTTAGGTTTAGGTGCGGTGCTGGCAGGGCAAGCCGAAGTGATCCCGGGTATGCATCCGTTTATCTTTACCAGTGTGGCCGCCTTTACCAACTCTTGGACCACCACCACCGACAGCACGATTCAAACCTATATCGGCTCAGTGCGTATGGGGCAAAGATACGATGTCGGCGGCGATAAGCTCGCCTTCTTAGTCGGTTACAACTACCAGATGATTAACCAAAAAATTGGTGGAAGTTACGACTTCAACGTCCCGTTACTCGGCAGGCCTGGCGGGATTAACATAGATTATGACGTCCACCTAGTCAGCTCTGAAAGTCACAATATGTCGCTCAGTATGGTGTACGATTTTGGCCCTAAGGATGAGTGGAACGTGTTTATTGAATACGGATTTTTAAACTGGGATCAATTACTACTTTCTGTGGGACGTCGCTTCTAAAGCGCTAGATCTAAGCTTCCAAAGTGCTAGCTCATGCTGGTTAGCGCTTTGGAATAATCGATCACGGCCTTCTCGATAACCAATATTTTTGCTTCCAGTAACTGTTATTTAAACTAGAGATCATCACTCCCTGACTCGTGGACGCATGTAAGAATTGCGAGTCACCTATATAAATCCCCACATGGCGTGTACTCCAGCCCGTTTTGAAAAAAACCAGATCCCCCACACGCAACTGACTCTTACTGACGCTTTTACCGATATCTTTCTGCTTTTCTGTGGTTCTAGGTAGTTGCACGCCAAAGCGGCTCTGATATGTCTGCACCACAAATCCAGAGCAATCTATGCCCTTCTTACTCATACCACCTAAGCGATAAGGCACACCTTTCCATTCTCGATGCATTTGTATTAATTGGTTTTTTATCTGTTTTTCACTCGATAGCTGCTGAGCTTTACCCGAGGAGGCAGATTGAGGAGGAGCACTTGAGCAGGCACTTAATATCGCTGCTAACAATACAATTAATAAGGTTCTCATCTTGATCCAATTATTTAAACAATCATTTGAATAATAACTTAGTCATATAAATATAAAATTAAATTCTAACCAATACCCAATAATTTATTTATTAAAACTTTCAAATTGTTATTTTTAAACTATACATAGAGATACGCGCTAAATAACCCAGAGGATTTGATGATGGAAAAACACTTGTTTAACAAATATGTTCAAAATGAATTTATTCACTCTAAAACCAACGAAAAGGGTTCCGCTCTTGTCGAGGCGATGCTTGTCGAAGAAAGCATTCCTTCAGACGAACAGGAGGATGAAACCTCAAGCTACATTCTTGGCTACAACTGAACATAGCGCCGTGCTGAATGTCATTACCACTCATACTCTGGTGACTCTCGCGGCGACATTCCTTATTCCTGCAAATATCACCTCAAATTTCAATTTTAAAAGCCTCTGTATTAAAAGCTACCTTTCGTATTTGATTGCTATTTTTAGCCTAAAACATAATTAATATTTAAAAACAGCAGTCTCTCACATTAATTACCCCGCCAACTGTAAAACTAACAATAAACTCATTATCGAGACTAACAGTCAAAAATCACGTTCAAAACTAACTCTTAAAACTAGCGCTTAAAATAAGTAATCACGCTTTATTCACACATAGGCGAAAATTAACCGCTAATATGCATAGGTGGTAAATATCCATTCATACACATATTTAGCTTAAAGCTATTATTAGCCTAAATTCTTTTTAAACCTCATCGATGCAATAATCAGCCCTATCACGGTAAAAATCGCCAACCAAGTCACGTCATAAGTCATATCGATAATTTCAACATCTCGCAGTACCACGCCCCGAATAAGTCGCATAAAGTGGGTCGCCGGCAGCGCTTCAGCAATATACTGCGCCGCCACAGGCATGCCCTCATAAGGGAACATAAATCCGGATAAAAGAATCGACGGCAGAAGCACAAAAATGGTCATCTGCATCGATTGCAGCTGACTCTTAGCAATCGTCGAGATGACCAAGCCTAAGGTTAAGCTTGCCATAATAAACAGTAACGTAGCACTTGCTAGCTGTAATAGGCTGCCATTCATTGGCACATTAAAAATACTGTAACCTAGCCCGAGAATAATAATGACCTGCAAGATGCCAATAAACATGTAGGGAATGATTTTACCCAGCATCAGCTCTATAGGACGAATAGGTGTGGTGATCAACATCTCTAGATTGCCCCGTTCACGCTCGCGTACGATGGCGGCTGAAGTGAACATTATCATGGTCATCGTCAGAATGACCCCCACCAGCCCAGGTACAATATTCACCGCAGTGCGCTGCTCAGGGTTATAAAACAGCGCGACCTCAAAGGTTGGCGTTGTACGATTGGCCGGCTGCCCAAGCAGTTCGGTTAAGGGCATTGCACGCAAGCCCTTTATTGCAGCAGCGACCATGGTATCGGAGCCATCGACAATCCATTGTGCCACAGGGCGGCTGGTTTCCTCATCGCTTGAGGGCGGCGTGCCAAAGCCTACCGTTCGGTGACGCACTAAGCGTTGGCTAACATCGCTGGGGATCACTAATACTGCACGCACTTCACCCCGAGCAATTGCGGCCTGAGCGCTGTCTATATCATAAAAATGCTGAGTAAACTCCACCACTTGGGTAGCTCGTACGGTTTGAATTAACACACGACTTAAGGCGGTTTGACTGTGATCGACCACACCAACAGGGATATCACGAATATTGGTATTAATGGCGTAACCAAATAGCATCAACTGAATAAGTGGGATCATCACCACCATACCAAAGGTCATTCGGTCGCGTTTGAGCTGAGTCAGCTCTTTCATCACAATCGCCTGTAACCGATACAGGGTCTTCATTGGCGCCCCTGCCCCGTACAGGTAACAAATACATCTTCAAGACTAGGCCTGACAATATTCACAGCACTTAAAGAAAGTGAGCTCTGCTCAGACAATAAACCGATAGGGTCACTGCAGCTATCTTTAACTAAGACTCTTAATCTAGAGCCTAATTGCGCGGCGCTTATCACCTCTGGAAGCGCCATTAGCACTTGCTTTAACTGTCTCAAGTCGCTCGACTCAACCTCTACTACCTGTGCGCCCATATTGTGCATCAGCTCGTCGGGCGAGCCATCCGCGCGTTTCACGCCCGCTTCTAAGATCGCGAGCTTATGACAGCGCTCAGCTTCGTCCATATAGTGAGTCGACACCAAAATAGTAGTGCCCTGTTCACACAGATCGAACAGCTTCTCCCAAAAATCACGCCGATTCTCAGGATCGACTGCTGAGGTCGGCTCATCGAGGAACAGTAACTCCGGTTTATGCATGGTTGCAGCGGCTAAACCCAACCGCTGCTTTTGCCCGCCGCTCATGCTGCCAGCAAGTTGATCGACTTTTTCATTTAAGCCATAGGTATGCAGCAACTCTTGAATACGTGCGGTTTGCTCACGACGGGATAGGCCGTATATTTTGGCAATAAATTTCAGATTTTCTTTAACAGTTAGATCATCGTATAGAGAAAATTTCTGGGTCATATAGCCAATTTTTAACCGTAACTTTTCAGCATCTTGTGGCAACTTCAGCCCTAGCACTTCAATCTCACCGGAGGTCGGTAATAACAAGCCCGTTAACATGCGAATAGCCGTGGTCTTACCGCAACCATTGGGGCCTAGAAAGCCGTAGATCTGGCCTTTTTCAACCTCAAAATCAAGATTTTGAATCGCCTTTAAACTGCCAAAGTCACGGCACAGCTGAGTCGTTTTGATGACCGATATGCTCATGGCATCTCGACCTGAGCAGGAACACCACTGGGTAATAAGGCCGAGCTATCAGGAAGTTGTACCTCTGCAAGGTACATCAGCCGTGAGCGCTCTTCTTGGTTTAACGCATAGTAAGGAGTAAAGGCAGGCTCGTTAGCAATCCAGCGTACACGCCCCTCAATGGGATCATCAACACCATCAACATGGACTAATAGGCTGTCATTGATATTGATTTTGACTCGATATGGCTCGGGTACATAAATGCGAGCAAAAGGGGCTTTACCGGCTAACACCACAGCCAGTGGGCTCCCTAAAGTGACACGCTCGCCTAAGTTCCACGGCAGGTTATCAAGAATACCGTCACGGGTCGCCCTGATGGTTAAGTCTGATAGCTTTTTTTGCTCACCCAGTAATACGGCCTCAGCAGCTGCTAAATTTGCCTCGGCAGAACGAATATCTTCGACTCGCGAGCCTGCAAGCAGTTCTCGCAGATGCTCCTGTGCATTCTCAAGATTGGCATTACCTAAATCCCGATTTGCCAGTGCGCGGTCAAGGTTGGATTGACTGGCTAAGTTATCTTTTGCCATGCTAGCAATTCGGCGGTAATTGGCTTCACTCTCTTGCTGCGTTGCTTGCGCGCCAGACACATTCGCTCTAGCGGCTGCAATCTCCTCCTCACGGGCACCTTTAAGTAGCTTCTGATAGTTTGCATTGGCTTGTGCCACATCGGCAAGCGCCTTAGAGACCTGAGCTTTTTGTAATGTATCATCTAGCTGCACCAGCACAGCCCCTTTACTCACCATGCTGCCTTGCGCCACCGGAAGTGCCACGACCACTTCATTGGCTGTCGCCGTTAAGGCGATACGTTGCCGCTCAAGGCTGCCAAGCGCTACATTTTTGGCGCCGTTGTCACACGCCGTCAGCGTCAACAGCAAAGAAATCATCATCAGTATGCGCACAATTACCATCCTTAAGAATCTGCACCAAACTTAATACTTACCCATCCAAGATACGCGGAATTGATGACTAATCAAGTCATGTTAGTTGTGATTATTTAACTCTTTTTTATGCGGCTGTAGATAGCAAAAAAGAGCACCTAAGTGCTCTTTTTTGCCGTTATCGATGCCGGATTGAGTTTCACTTTGCGCGCTCAGATGTATAGATATTCCACATCTGAGCAGTCCCCGACTCTTGCCATGTCGCCACAGCAACGAGTCGATGCTCTCGCCCAGCAACAGTTTGAGGTATGTGGTTTTGCTTAAAATAGACCTCTTCTTTTATCGCACTGGCCGGAAAACCTTGCTCAATCGCAAGTTGGGTAATGTAATCCACTCGTCGTTTCGCCAGTGCGTGGTTATATTCTTCACTGCCTTCAACACTGGTATCACCGACTAAATAGAGCGATGGTGACTGCTTTTGAGCCAAACGAGCAATAATACCGCGCCATTTATTCGCCTGCGCACGGCTTAACGTGTCTTTATCAAAGCCAAACATAATGACTCTAACGTCTTCTTTTTCCGTCATAGTCGGGCTCGGGCAGCCTTCATTATTGATGACCGAACCTTTATCTGTAGCGGCACATTTATCACGAGCGTTGATTACGCCGTCTAAATCACTATCGAGCAGATCTCGGGTTTGCGGCTCAACATTAAAGGGCGCAGCGGTATCAGCGCAACCTTGAACTAAGAGTAAGCTCACTAACAATAATTGGGTCAGTAAAGTGCGCATATTACTTATCCTCCGTCCAAGCTTCTGGCGTGTCGACACGGAATGACTCCATTAAATAGCCTGTGGCATTAATAAGGCGATATGCGGCGATGTTGTAGTTGTAGTGCGCGGTAATGTAATGCTTACGCGCTAAAAAGACTTCTATTTGAGCATCTAACACATCAAGCAGTGAGCGGCGACCCAGCTCAAACTGCTTGGTATAACCCCGCTCAGCCTTTACCGATTGGTCGACATTTTCACGATAAAATCCCCGTTGTTGACCAATAAAATCGTACGCGTTCCATGCAAGACGAGTCCCCTCTTCGACCTGCTTTTGGGTATTCTTACGGATAGCCAAAGATTGTTGATAACGCCATGACGCGGCTTCAGTTCGGTCGGTAGTCGCCCCCCCGCTAAACAGGTCATAACTGAGCATCAGCATGGCCCTAGCATCTTCATCTGGACCTTCAATACCACCAATATTATCGTTTTTGTTTGCTTGCAACTCTAAGGATAATGTAGGCCAAAAGTCACTTTTCTCGCGCTCATACTGAGCATTAGCCGCTTGCGTGTCTAGCGTTGCAGCATCGATTTCAGGATGATTTTCTATCGCTAACCGAATCGCATCTGGCAAGCTAGTAGGCACAAAATCAAAATCGGGTTGCGGGTCGTGCAGATCTTTAGGCATTTGGCCAACTAAATCATAGTAACGTGCCTGCTTATCCATTTGATTATTACGTGCAGAAAGATAACCCGATTGACTGGTGGCTAAACGCGATCGCACTTGCGCAACATCAGAGTCACTACTGAGCCCCTTATCTTTGCGTGATTCGATGTTTTTTAGTATTTTTTGGTGATCGGTAATATTGCGCTCTGTCAGTTCAACAATTTTGTTCGCCATCAATAGCTCAAGGTAAACCCGACTAACCTCTAGGCTCAAATTTTCCGCATCAGAAAGCAACCCTAGACGCTCGGCTTCTTTCTCAAAATTGAGCCTGTCGATCTCCGATGTAGTACGAAAACCATCAAAAATGAGTTGTGATACACGCAGCCCAATTTCAGTTCGATCCAGTTCGGTATCGATACGTTGGCCACTGTTGTAACGCACGTTTTCATAACCTACGCCACCGTATAACTTCACTTGCGGTAAGTACTCTCCTACTGCGGCACGCTTATACCTTATCGCAGCTTCAAAGCTGGCATATTTTTCTAGAATCGTCGGGTGGTGATTGATCGCCTCTGCCACGGATTCCTCAAGCGTCAGCGCATTTACCTGGGCTGATAATGTTAGTATTGGTATGAGTATCAGTCGTCGCATCGTATCCTTACCTTATGGTTCGCGAAGTGCATTCGCTTTAGCGCGTAATAGTGGTTTGAGCCAATAATTTAGAACGGTTTTTTCACCCGTTAATATATCGGTACTGGCTTGCATTCCCGATATAATTGGCCAGCCATTAAGTACATTTTCTTCCGTTTTAATATGAGCTTCAAAATAAGTGGTGCCATCATCTAACTGCTGTGCATCAGAGCTGACGTATATCACCTCACCTTTGAGGCCGCCATAAATCACAAAATCATAAGCGGTAAACTTAACCGTAGCCTTAAGACCTGTATGCACAAAGGCGATATCTTTTGGGGCGATGCGAGTTTCAATAATGAGTGCTCCATCTTGAGGGACCACCCCCATAATCGACTCGCCCGGCTCTACTACCGCACCTATTGAGCGTACTAATATATTGGTTATATTGCCATTTATAGGCGAAACGATTTTAGTTCTGGCTAAACGGTCAGCCAGTGTTTTAATGCTCTCTGTTAGGGCATTGAGCTCATTCATTACCTCGTTGCGCTCAGCTTCTGCGCGCCCCAAAAAGTCTAAACCTACGGTCAAGTATTCTGCTTCAGCCTGATGCTGGGCAGCTTGTAACTGCCTGCTGTTGGCCCTCGATGCAGACAACTCCCCTTTGAGCCTTATCTCATCACGCTCTAGCTTTAGCAGCTCTAACTCGGCGACGGCTCCTTCGCTTACAGCTTCGCGCGTCATAACGATTTCCTGCTTCACCAACTTAAGCCCGCTTAGTTGAGCTTGAGTGGTAATTTGCACCTCTTCTATGGCCTGCACTTTTTGTTCAATCATCTGCGCCGATTGCTCTAATTGCGATGACAACTGAGACAACCTAGAACGGAATACCGCTTTCGAGCGAGAACTTACAGCAACATCGAGTGCGCTGATCGGTTGTCGATTAATCTGCACCTTATCGCGCCAATTACTGGCCGCATCATAGATCACAACACTGTCGATCTCTGCATCTAACCGCGCCTTTTGTCGCTGCAGTGCTGCCGCTTGCATATTGGCCTCATCGAAGGCCGAGGCAAAACGTAGCTCATCTAAAATCAATAACGGCTCCCCTGCGGTTACTGACTGGCCCTCTTTAACCAACACCTGCTTTAAGATACCGCCATCTAAGCTTTCAATCTGCTGCACAGCCAATGTTGGTACCACCATACCCTCACCCACTATGACCTCTTCGAGCTTAGCGAAGGAGGCCCAAATTAAGGTCGTGATAATAAGTGCGACCACCAGCAAAATTAATTGGTTGGCTCGCTTAGCACCTTCAAGATGTTTTATATGGAGACGGCCACTCATTTAACCTCTCCTTTTTGACGAACATTGACGGCCTTAATGCGGCTCTTGCCACGTTGGCGCATCTCTGCAGGCGTTTGCTCCTGGATGATTCTGCCTTTATCCACCACTAAAATACGGTCACACAGACCCAGCAACTTAGGGTTATGGGAGGCGATAACCATCGAGCGTTCTGTAACTTGCGACAGACAGGCAATAATTTGATTCTCTGAACGCTCATCCATCGCGCTGGTTGGCTCATCTAATAGCAGTAGCTTAGGCTGGCGCAGTAACACTCGGCCTAAGGCTATCGCTTGACGCTGCCCTCCCGAGAGCTGACGACCAAACTCGCCCACTTGGCTATCGAGCCCGCTGCCAAGTCGATCCATTAGCTTATCGATACCTGAACTGACAATCGTGTTGGCCAATAGGTTTTCATCCACTTTCTTTAAACCGAACAATAGGTTGTCCAGCACTGTGCCGTAAATCAGTACCGGCTGCTGCGACATCCAGCCAACCTGTTCACGAATATCACTAACCGACCACTGCCTTGTTTCTAAACGGTTATAAAATAGCTGCCCACTGCTGAGCTGGTATTGACCTGCGATAACAGCAAGCAAGCTCGACTTGCCCGCTCCTGCAGGCCCAAGCAAGCCTATTTTTTCGCCGGGTTTAATCTCAATGTTCACCTCTGTAAAGGCCGGTAAAGGTTGATCTGGATAGGTAAAGCTAGCATGACGTAGAGACACTGCGCCATTAAAACCTACCGCCGTACTGGGTTGGCTGGCTTTACGCTGCTCTTGTGGTAATTCGAGGATAGAGCTAACGGCAGTAATTGCCGACTGGGTCTGTTTAAACTTAAGCAGTAGCATAGAGATTTGGTTAATTGCATTAGCCGCACGGCCGCTTAGCATCACAATGGCAATCAAGCCCCCCATACTCAAATTACCCGCGTGGATCTGGTATACACCAGAAATAATCAACCCTATGGTGACCAATTGCTGGCTGTTCATCACGCTATGACTCAGGGTGTTAGAGGCGATTCGAGATTCATTTTGCCAATCAGCAAGGCTATTAACTGTATCGTCCCATATGCATTGCGCCTTGGCCTCGCCATTATTCTGCTTGGTTTCAACCAGTAGATTAAGGGTTTCAATCAGATGGGCTTGGCGTTGAGTCGACAGCTGTGACGTATGCTCTATGCTAGCCATAAGCTTTTTTTGCATCACAAAACTTATCATTAACAGCAGTAACATGCAGGCTAAAGGCACTAAGACCATATACCCTCCGAGCCAAGCTATCAGCACTAAAAACAGCAAGGTAAAAGGTAGATCCACTGCCGTGACTAAGGTCGCCGAAGTGATAAAGTCACGAATACTATCGAACTCTTGTAACTGCTTAGCAAATGCACCCGCCGATGCTGGACGATGCTCTAGTCGCATACCTAAGACTTTTGAAAACAAGATATTCGACATTTTTATATCGACCTGCTTACCTGCCACATCGGCTAGCCGTGTACGCGCTTGCTTTAAGAGCCAGTCGAATAAGATAGCAATACTCGCACCTGTCGCTAACACCCACAAGGTATCTATCGCTTGGTTAGGCACCACGCGGTCGTAAACATTCATCGTAAATAACGGTGTCACCAAGGCTAATATGTTGATCGCTAACGAGCCAAGCAAAAAACTACCGTAGAAAGGCTTAACTTCATCGAAAGCGGCCAGTAACCAGTGGCGCTTAACGCTGAGGTGGTGCTCCTCGCTGCGCGCATCGGTGACCATTTTCCGTTTTACATGCCAGCTATCTTGATAAAACTGGGCGTTAAATTCGCCAATCGATATCGGTGATTGGCAACCGTCGGCATTGGTGAGCAGTAGCTCATCGTTACTGTTTTTATTCAATAAAGCGGGTTGCCCCAGTTTAGAAACTACTAAAGCGGGCAGCGCCATTCTGCCAAGAGCAAGTTTTTGCTCTATCGCCTCAATGCCGACGTTATCGCAAGCCCTTACCAGTTCTGCCGGAGATAACCCAGCTTGAGTCATAAATAGGTGACTAAACAACATCTGCTCACAGCACTCTAGGCCTAGTTGTTGACACAACTGCGCAATCAGATTTGAGGTGACCTCTTGCTCAAACTGCATCATGGTTGCTGACTCAATAATGTCATTTCATCGACTAATCTTGATAGCGCATCATCTGCTACAGCGGCATATTCAAGATCTTGATCAAGGCTAGAATGTATATGCTGCGGCTCGCCACTGTGACTCACACTTTGCTTAATCGCCTGAGATAGCCGCGTCTCTTGCGCTGCAATACCGGCCTCCATCAATAACTCTGCACGCAGATCCTCTTCTATACTGCGATCGGCAAGTAAAGTACGTCGGTCCTCAAGCAAATCAAGAGCACTGGGGCCAGCCATAAAACTAGAGAAAATGGCCGGAGGAACATCGACACTGACAGTAATGGTTTCAACAACCCCCTCAGCCGTGTCGGTGCCGAGTACTGCGGTAGGATCTAAAGTTAGATTTAAAACGTCACCATCTTGTAAACCAATAATCGTTAGTGTGGCGACATCATCAAAATCCACCACCCACTTATCGCCGTTTTTATTACCAGACGATAGCGCCATGCCATCCGGTACACCGTATATGGTTAGCACTCCCGTCTCATTAATGGCTGGGTTTTGCAGCTCAAGCCCAAGATTTAATGCCACGTTATTGACGTCAGTGGCGATAACATCACCGACTTGAGTCCATATTGGTGCGTCAACCTCTGGCGTTATTTCAACTTCAAAATTAAGTACTTCAGCAGCACTTAAATCGGTTTGTAAGCTACCTAAAACCGTCGCACTATCGATAGATGAGAGCTCGAGTTGTACATCCAAGCTGCCAAAAGCCAGTTCGCCAGGGTACAGCGCTAATTGAGTTAACGGGCTTAAGGTTGAGATAAGCGCATAATAGCTGTCGTTACCGGCATCATAGTTAAAGGATACAAACTGTCCGCCAATTTTTACTCCTTCTAAGCCCACTAGCGCAGAGGCATCATTAGACGTCAGGATAACTTTTACCAAAATCGCTTCGGTAGCATCAAACTCGTTGATTTTGGCATTGAAATCGATAGTGATAACTTCATCTTCAATGCTGGTGTATTGGTTCTCTGGCGCTGTAATGATGTCGATACCATCGGCAACAGGTGATACCCCGACGACAATATCTGCACTTGTGGTCACAAAGTCTGTCGTACCTAATTCTTGAGTAATTGCTTGAATAGAGAGTGGAATATCCCCGCTGAAATCTAATGGCGGCTGCAATACAAGCCCAGCCAGCTGAGCTGGAGTCACCGACCAGGAGTAGGTTGGTGAACCGTTAAAACTCCCGCCATCAGTGCCTTCATTGGGCAGCTGTACTAAGTTAGCACCGTCTTGGTAATACAACACCGCACCACTGGGCACACCATGAACAGTAAGATAGATAGCCTCTGAACCATCTTGGTCAATTAAGCCAAGACTCGGCAAATCCAGCCCAGATAAATCAATCAGACTATCTTCTTGGCCTGTTAGGATCAGTGTATTACTGGGTAATTCTGCGGCATCTGTAACTGGGGTGACCTCAATGGTAACGGTATTTTCAAATGACGCTTGATCGATTACCTCTGCGCCATTAATGGTCGCGGTGTCGATACTGGTCGCCGAAAATTTCAGCCTAAAATCACCACTGAGGTGCTCTGTTGGCACAAACTCTAACAAGCCTAAAGACAAGTTCAGTAGCGCCATATTATTGCCTGTAAACTCCCAAGTATCTGTCGTTCCGCTCTTGAGCGACCATAAACCTGTACTATCAGAAATACTGCCCCCATCGAGTAGAGTTAGGGTGATCGGGTTGGCAGTGTCGCCAAACAAAATTTGTTCAGAACCACCGGTTGTTGGGCTTGGATCTGGGTCATCAAACAACAAGCTGATCCCAAGTGGAACTGGACTATCTTCAAGCATGACGCGATTGGCCACCTCGACACTCACACCATCAGCAACTGGGGTAATCTCAATATCAAGGCTTTGAGAATCATCAATTTTAGTATCACCACTCACTGTATCGGTGGCGATTATACGGATAGGAATATTCAGCTCACCGGCATAGTCTTCGCGAATATTGTGTAGCTTAAGACTGCTAAGCGAGGCGGTGGTAAACACATACTCAATCACGTTCTCACCAGTGGAGTCATACACCGCCTTGACATCACTACCACTAAAATAGCCGCCTTCAGGTAAATCTGAAGCTAAAATCCTAAAGCTAATCATGTCATTATTATCAGGGCTAAGCACTTGATTTAAATGACCGGAAAAGTCGATGGTCGTATCTTCTATGGCATCAACCGGCGTTAACTGTAACGATCCAACGGCTGTTGCCTGACTATCTGGCGCGCCTTGATCAAAGCGCACAAAAAAGTTAGTGCTGATGATTTCTGGGTCATCACGATCTAATACTCTCGCTTCTACAGTGACTTGCTCTAAACCGGTGGCAAACTCGCTAATAATCGTCGCACCAGCCAACACATCTAGCGCGTACTCTTGCACTGTATCGCTGGTCATGCCGCTAACAGGTATAATCCAGCGCCCATCACCATCATCAATCGCACCATTGGGGTGTGATACATACCAGCCGTCGCCACTTGGCACTATGATGACGACATAATCCAGCACCTCTGAACCATCGATATCACCATCGAAAAAGAGTGCCTGACCCGTTAAATTTATCGCCGAGCCATCGGTGCTCACTAGGGTTGGCAGCTCGCTCTGTAGGTGAGTCGTAAAATCAACAACAGCATCGACCAATACGATAACTTGAGAAGAAACATACTCGCTAACCTGTACGCCCGTTTGCGAGGTATCAGTGACTTGGTAGCTCACATCAAAAGAGAAACTACCATCGGCATCTTCTGGTGGTACAGCAGCGAGTCGCCCTGAGTTAAGTAAAGCGGCTAATGTTGGGCTAGTACTGTCGACTAAGGTGCTGACATCTAAACCTGAAACAGGAATCGTTACCTGTGAGCCATCTAAGGTTAAAATAAAGCCACCAGCCCCTTGAAAAGGAATAATCAAGCCAGTAATGGTTTCACTACCATCGATATCAACATTCAGATTTGGGGTAAAGTCTAGTGGAATAGCCTGATCTTCAAAGCCGTAACTCACCGTTGAAAGCGATCCTGCATTCTCATCGATCACCGGAGCTATCTCGATATTAAGCGTTAACTGGTAGTCGGCTGAATCACCATCTAACTCGGTGCTTTGTGCAAATATGGTCAAGCTCACTTGGCCACTAAAGTCTTCAACAGGTTTTAGACTCAAACTCGCTAGTAGCGCCGCAGAAACGCCATACACAGGTTGATTATTAATAAAGTCGACGACGGGTAGATTTACAGGCGTACCACTGGCATCAACGAATATAACCCCATCCGGTAAACCTGAAATTCGCAGATCTAACGACTCTGAGCCATCATCATCAGATGTCACGATTGTGAAATCTAACGGAATTAGCTGATCTTCATTGAAATCAACCACATTCGATATGACGCCAGTATTGTTATCTATGGTCCAAACATTGGGGTCGCCATTAATGACAGGCCTATCATTGGCAACACCCGTTAATGTAATCGTTATTTGTTCCACATCGCTATAGCGAGGGTTGGGATTAATAATGCCATCAGCGGGCTCGACACCATCTTGTAAGGTTTCAGTCGCAAAGCTTCTTACTGCTATTGAAAAATCCCCAAGATTTGCTGAACTCGCATCAGCAGCTGGCAGCAGCTTGGCCAGCCCGGAGTCAACTTCTGACGCCAATACCGTCCACACGTTGCCATTCATTGTGGCCGAGGGGGAGTCGATAGACCAACCGTCAGGCAGAGTGAACTCATAGCTTAAAATTTCAGAGCCTGAATTATCCGTTAGCGCGCCAGAGACCACCGATTTGAGCAATATCGGTGCATCTTCATCGCTACGAATATCTTCAGTGGTTAGCGTGGGTTTATCAGCAACAGGAGTCACATCAATAGTCACGGTCTCAAGTGTGCTCAGTGCTGTGTCTTTGTTGTCATTTTCTGTGGCTCTCGCCTGCACGGTAAAGCTAAATTCACCGGCTAGATTTTCACCCACGGTTGCCAGCAGGTTATCTAGCTGGAGCTGGCTAATTGACATTCCGTTAGTGATTGTCAGTCCAATCGCGACAAGCGTTAGCCCCGCGCTGATATTATCGATGACATACGTCACTGTTTCGGAGCCTTGAGCATCGGCCCCCATTTCATCTTTTGATGTCGCACTCAGTTTAATATTAAAGCTGGCTGCATCTTCATTGACCGAATAAATAAACTCGCTAGACGCGTCCCACAAAGGCACATCGGCAACTGACTCCACATTAATAGGAACGGTCGTAGTGATAGGCGGCTTGCCTGCGATATTAACGGTGATGACAAAAGAGGCATTGGCGGTCGCATCAGATCCATCCTCTACAGGTTGATAGCTTAAATCACCATTGGGTATGGCCACTCGAGTCAGTGGATCTTCCTGCAGCAAACCGTTCAGTATAGACAGGATGTAATTACCATCTGCATTTTTGGGTACCTCTACGCCGTTAAGCAGCAAAATACCGCCCTGGAGGGCTGCGGCATCAAATACCATGCTAAGAATAAACTCACTTTCGTCTATGTCACCGGGCTTGGCTTCGACACCAAAAACGGTATTAGTATCTTCAATAAAGTCGGTATTAAAGACGGTAATTGAGCCTTGTGCATCTTTAGCAATTAATGTCAGCGTATCGGTGGTGATATCACCATCGGTATCCGTAATTTCCAACAATACATCTTCACTAAACTGTAACTCATTGTAGGCAAACTCAAGCGTTGTTACCGTCGCTAAACCATTTTCATCAACCACCAGCTCACCGTATTTAACCGCATTGGGGTTAGCATCGGTAAATAGCTCTATCGTCGTTCCAACCGCGTAAGAAACCCCTTTATAGCTGATATCTGTCACCTTGGCGCCATCTGCTCCCTGCTCTACTTGAGAAAACATTTGCACGCTATACACTTCATTTACCGCTTCAAAAAACGCTAACGTTTTAGCGGTACTTTCTGGAATATCATCGGTAACGGTAACGGTTATTGTTTGGGCTGCTGACTTATCGTGGTCCGCATCAATCGCATTCACTTCAAATTGCAGGTCTAAGCGATTTTCGCCACTAGCATCTGCATGGTCAAAAGGCCTAAACTGTTTGAACTCCACTTTACCGTTGGCGTTAAAACGGATCTGAAATACCTCCTCTCCACCCGTTTCACGCGTCCCCACATACCAGCCATCACCATTAGCCGTGGTGTTGAGCAACACCTTTTCCCCACCACTATAGTAGGTAGCAAAACTGAAACTGTCGGTTAGGGTTATCTCGGTGATACTGTCACTTCCCGACGAGGTCGATAACACTTGTGAAGTCGAGATAGGGGTTGTGCTCGTTAGATTCCCCTCATTAATGTTGAGCTGCAGCGCATCAGGTAAAATTGCACTCTTGCCATCATAGATATCAACAGATACCTCAGCAGAGGAGAGAGTATTATCGCTATCTCGGATATCGACCGTCACCTTAAGCGTATCAAATAGATCTGCGGTTCCTAAATGGTCTATCGGTCCGAGTAAGTTAAAGTCTATCGTAACCGTGCCCGCCGTTTCGGGATCGATCACTATGTTGGCGGGTAATTGCATGGTGAAGACCAACTGGCCCTCTTCCGTCACTGCATCGATTGAAGCGCCACCATCTTTTACAACCCAAAAAAGCTTGGAGCCATTTTGGGTCAATGTGACACCCGATGCATTTTTCACTTCAGCGCCATCAACTAGGCTAAATGCGATATCGATAATGGGGTCTTTACTGGCGGTTATATTGAAAGAACCTACGGCAGTATTGTCATAAGCCGTGACCGAAGGCTGCTCACTCACGTTGAGACTAATATCATTAATGGATGCGGCATCAGCATCTTTTACGGTGACGGTCAACGTCGCTGTAGACACATCACCATCAAAGTCAGACACTAACAGGCTAAAATCAATATCTTCGCTTAGCGTCTGGTCGAAGGCTTGGTACAGGGTGAAGTCATAGTTTTGATTTAAGCTATCAGCATTTGAGCTCCAACTTTCACTCAGCTCAATCACAAATACCGGATCATTAGCGTTACCCAAGTGTGCCGTTAGCGTTAACCCGTCGGCACTTAAGCTGTACAGGAGTGCGATACCTCCCACCGTGAGTTTTGGCTGCTGAACCGTAGCTGAAAATGACACCGCCGACACGGCATCACTCCCGACCAACACATCAAATGTGCCGCTCTGTGTAACGGGGGCGCCCACCAGTAAATTCTCTTCAAACGTAAGCTGAGTAATATTAGTAAGCTCTGGTGAATGGCCGTCGCTCACATTCCAGGTTAATGCGCCTTGCTTAATTTCCGTGCCATCCAGATCCAGCGCTGTAATTTGAGTGATAATCTCAACCACATTGCTTCCAATATGGTCAAGAGGAGCAAACTGAGTGAAGTTGGCATCAACACTCAGATCATCAGCCACATTCGTTGCCGATAGCACCATAGTAAACACCGTGATAGGTACCGCTTCATCTGTGATGGCCGTTAACGTTTTACCATCATTGGACAGTACAAATTGAAGTGCGATGCCATTGCTTGTTAAGCCTTGGTTTTGTAACTGAAACGGTGTTAAAGCGGTAAATCGAATCGTGTTAGCTTGCAGCATGTCGGAGCCTGCACTAATGCTAAATGTTTTATAGGTTACCTGTGGACTCGCATCAATATCAGCCTCTTGATTAGCACCGATAACATCAAGCATTTCACCTTGTGCACCATCAACAACGGTAAAGGTGACATTTGCAGTGGCAACACTACCGTCAGAGTCCAATACTGTATATACCAGCTCCACGACTTGTGGCTGAGTGTTATCAAGGCTGCCTGCAACATCAAAACTCCAACTACCATTGGATTGAATCGTGAGATTTCCCTGCGACGTAGAAATCACGGTAGGTGTACCCGATATGACCGGGTAATCGGTACCGTCGAAATGGATAGACGTCAGCGTTAATGGCCCTTCTACTGTGTAATCATTACCTAAAAAAGAACCTACTGCTGTCGTATCTTCAATAACAAAATCTTGATCATCAAACGCAAAGGGACGAGCATCTAATATATTCAGCACTGCGTAGGTAATAATCTCTTCAGTGGTGCCATCGCTGTCAGTTTGTAAACCACTTAAGCGGATATAACTCAGTGCATTAGTATTGTTTAACTCATCCATTGGCTGAAACAAAGACACGTTTAAGTCGGTTCCGGATAAGCTTGCCGTCATCACCGTTTTACCATCACCTAAACGAGTGAGAATAAATGACTGCCCATCTGCAGCAACATTGATACTTAACGCTTGCCCCTCAGAGGTCAGGGTTAATAGCCTGCTCTGCTCTGCCGTTATCGCCAAAGCGGCGTCAAAGATCTCGATAGGAATAGTGGCGCTGTCACTGGGACTGATATTGAGGATTACTTCATATAACGAAGTGATTGGCGGAACCAGTAGTGTTGGCATCGCGTCATCAGCACTATTGCCTGATGCATCATCAACATTAACATTGAGCGCCCATGACCCCTGACGATCTAGCCCTGTCACATCTATCCCAGAAAACAACCAGCTACCATCCACCTCAACGAGGGTGGTAAAGGTTAAAGTGTTACTGCCATCAGTGAGGGTCAGCTCGACGGTTTGGCCAGCTTCTACACCCGTTGTGACACCACCGAGTGATTTCTCAACACCATAGATAAACAGCCCAGCATCAAAACCATCGACTCCGGTATCGATATCGATACTGATTTGAGTGTCGAGGGTGGCACTGTTTGTTCCAATAGCGGGGTTACCCGCTAAATCAGATGTCACCGCCTGTAAGGACAGCTGCCCATCGGCAAATATCGACAGGTCGACATTGGGAACTTGCCATTCACCATTGACCACTACGGCATTAAAGGTTGCGATTTTACCGTTAATATCAACCAGAGTTATGGTTACAGGTCGACCATCTTCGATATTAGTGACCGCTCCTGCGAGTGTGGCATTTGTCGACTCAAAGCTATTGATTAAGCCGTTATCATCAACAATTTCAACACTGATACTGGCTAGGCTATCTTTAGCGGCTGCGACATTAGCCGCCACTAAGTTACCCGCTATATCGGTAGCGCTAGCCACAAAGCTTAAATTACCATCGCTTAACGTAGAGATATCGGCATCGTCTATCTGCCAACGCCCATCAATAGCACTTGTGGTAAAAGATAACGTTTTACCGTTAATGTCAGTCACAGTAATCGTGACTTGCTGATTATCTTCGATATCAGTAACGACACCAGAGAGATCCAGCACTAACTGCTCACTGGCATTAATGACGTTATCAGCTCCGGTATTAACCTCGATGGTAATAGAGGCTAAAATATCCACCGCTATGGTATCGCTGGCCGTGGCTACGTTTCCTGCTAAATCTTCAACTGACACCGTAGCGCTTAGACTACCATCCTCAAAGCCAGATAGATCAACGCCAGTCAGCTCCCATCGACCCGCCATAACAACGGTATTGAAGCTGCGCTCGTTACCTAGGCCATCACTAAAAATAACACTCACAGTCTGGCCATCTTCGATATTACTAACGCTACCGCGCACATGAACGAGCTGCTGTTCATTGGCGTTAATCACATCATCGCTATCGACAAACGTTATCGTCACTTCACTTAATGTATCTTTGATGATGGTATTGCTATTGATGGCAATATTACCTTCAAAGTCTGAGGTCACTGCCCTTAGCGTTAACTCGCCTTCAGCAAGTGATGACAGGTCGATACCATCAAGCAGCCAAGTACCATTGCGGGTTACGCTACTAAAAACTAAGGTGTTACCATTACTATCTGTAACCGATACCTCAACTGGACGGCCATCTTCAACGTTGAACACTTCACCCGCTAAAGTGGATGTGTAAACTTCAATTTGATTCAGTAAGCCATTATCATCAACTGCCTCAATCGTGATCGCCGCTTGTGTTTCCTTATAGGCTCCATCAAATCCTGCAGCAGGGTTACCCGCAACATCGTAAGATAACGCAGTAAAGTTAAGCTCGCCGTCACTTAAGCTTGAAAGATCCACATCATCTAATTGCCACTTACCATCAACGACTGTAGTACGAAATATCAACCTATCGCCATTCACATCACGCACAATCACAACGACATTCTGGCCATCCTCGATATCAGTGACAGAGCCTGACATCGCGACTGACACTGCTTCACGCGTATTGATTACGGTATCGCTTCCGGTGTCGACCTCAATGGTAATCGTGGCTTGAGTATCGACATTGATACTGGTATTGGTCGTCGCCGGATTACCAGCTGAATCAACCACGTCAGCCGTGGCATAGAGTTGCCCATCGGCAAAATCGCTCAGCTCAATATCTTCTATGACCCACAGGCCACTAACAACAACAGCTTCTACCATCTCGCTGTGACCTTGACCATCAAAAAGAGTCACACTAACCACAGCACCATCTTCGACGTTATTAACAACACCTTGTACTTTTACGAACTGCAACTCAGCAGCATTAATCACATTATCGTCGTCGATAATACTGATCGTGATAGAGGCTTGAGTATCTTTGGTAACACTGCCAGTACCTACACCAATGTTGCCCTCTAAATCTGATGTTATCGCTCTTAGACTCAACTCACCATCTGCAAGAGATGACAAATCAACGCCTTCTAAACGCCATACTCCATTTAAAACCACACAGCTAAACAGTAATGTTTTGCCATTACTGTCGGTAACTGCAACTTCAACCGGGCGGCCATCTTCGACGTTGTGAACCAGACCAACAAGCACAGACTGCGGCGCCTCAAACTGATTCAAGACCCCATCATTATCTATCGCTTCGATGGTAATTGACGCTTGGCTCTCTTTATAGGCTTCACCTGTGGCGTTGGCAGGATTACCGGCAATGTCTGTCGCATCGACACTAAAGATGAGCGGACCATCAGCAAGACTAGAGAGATCTTTATCTTCTAATTGCCAGGCAGCATCGAGAATTGATGTCACAAATGAAAGTTGTTGGCCATTTATGTCGGTCACAACGACGGTGACGCTTTGACCCTCTTCAATATTTTTAGCGACACCAGTCATATCGACACGCAACATTTCGCGCTCATTAAGCACGGTATCGCGCCCGGTATCGACCTCTATCGAGATGTGCGCCTGGGTATCTTTAATACTGTTATCGACGCCATTGGTCACATCACCAGGGTAAGTAATGGCCGTAATGGTCGCGGTTAGGTCCCCTTCAGCAAAATGTTGAAAGTCAACGTTTTGTAACTGCCACCGTTGTTCCTGTGCGACCACCTCAAAACTTTGCTGCAAACCGAGACTATCAACAATTATTAGTTCTAGAACCTGTCCGTCTAACGCATTGGTCGCTTGACCCGATAAGCCGGTGCTGGGAGATTCGAATTGATTGATGTAACCATCAATATCGGCAAATTCAACCGTGAGAATGATAGGTACAAATGAGTCTTGTTGATTAGCATTAAACTGACTATCAGTGGATTTTACTAAGCTATCGCCCTGGGTATTAAAGCCTGAATCAGCAATTACAGCATCATTGCCTGATTTAACTACCTGATAGAAAAAATTTACACCTTGTTGCTCACTAGTTGATTCACTTTGATTATTGGTAGTAGATTGGTGCTCAGTTTGCGCATGTGTAGCATCACTTTCTTTACTGATATTGCTGCTGATACTTTGAGGAATTAATACCCTGGTTCCGTCGATGACACTGAAGAGTTCACCGTTGGCACTCACTTGCAATTGCTCAGGGCTGAGAGTGTAAATAGGCAGGTCCGACTGGAGCTGATGAGGTAAAACCATGACCCACTGGCCATCAGCCGTTACAGCCCATAAAGCTGAATCGAGCTGCACATAATAAATCACCTTGGCACTTAAAGTAGGCATCTGAAAATATCCTTTTCACATCAGTCACTACGAATATATCGGCAAAACATCATCACCAACACACTACCAGTTTTCGCAATCTGCTATAACAAGTTTGACACAAGATGGCGCTATTGATAACAACTGAGTGTTCAAAAATGCCATTACAACTAAGGTTCCAGCTCAGACGCACCACTTATTTTGTTAGCAGCAAATGAGCAGAAGAAAAATAAAACACTTAAACAATTGATTAAAATGAATAAAAATAACTAAGTGTAACCGAGAAAGCGAAGAGATTGATTGCTATGTGCCTAGCTAACGAGATAAGAAAGCCAGCGAATATAGAGGCTAAAAGGAGTGTTAATCGGTATCTAACCTACTAAGCTTAGATACCCTGAAGAGATAATGAAGAGATAGTGAAGAAACGACAACAACACTAGGATAGAAACGTTACGGCCTAAAAATGCCATTACGGGCCAACTTTATTGTCTCTGCACACAACTACACAGCCTGCCCTGCAGCCACGCCTGAGCTCCAGGCCCACTGAAAATTAAACCCGCCTAACCAACCACTTACATCCATTACTTCGCCAATAAAGTATAAACCAGAGACTGACTTTGCCTCCATGGTTTTAGATGATAGATCATTAGTATCGACGCCACCCAGGGTGACTTCTGCTGTGCGATAGCCTTCGGTGCCATTCATTACCAATGTCCAAGCCTCAAGATCGACAGCCAACTGCTCACGCTCGACATGTATCAGCTGATTGAGTGCTTTGTTAAGCAGCGCCTCTTCAAATAATACTTCAACCAAGCGCTTTGGTAGCCATTGCGACAAGGCATTACGTAGGCTCTGCTTTGGACTCGCTTCAAGCGCTTGCTCAATCTTGGCACGCACATCTTCGCCAGGAAGGAGGTTGATACTTATCGCCTCACCTGGGTTCCAGTAATTAGAGATTTGTAGAATCGCTGGGCCAGATAAGCCACGGTGGGTAAATAGCAGAGCTTCACTAAATTGAGTGCCATTTTTTGCGGTAATGGTGCAGGGTACGGCAATACCCGATAGCAGTTCAAAGCGCTGCTTTTGGTCACTATGCCAAGTAAAAGGCACGAGCCCGGCATGAGTCGACAACACCCTTAAGCCAAACTGCTCTGCAATATGGTAGCCGTACGGCGATGCACCTAGCTTTGGCATTGATAAGCCGCCCGTTGCCACAACCAGTGATTCACAGCTGTATTGCTCTTTATCGGTCTGCACTTCAAACAAGCCATCGGCATTTTTACTTATCGCGCTGATTTCAGTGCGTAGTTTAATCTGCGCGCCAGCCCACTCACACTCGGTAAGCAGCATGGTAACGATCTCTTTAGCAGAGTCATTACAAAACAGCTGACCATGATCGCGCTCATGATACTCAATGCCATGGCGCTCAACCAGTTCGATAAAATCACTTGAACGATATCGAGCTAATGCAGATTTTACAAAGTGGCCGTTACCGCAAATAAAGTTTGCAGGCTCAACTTTTTGATTGGTGAAGTTACAACGGCCACCACCACTAATCAGGATTTTGCGGCCCGCTTGTTTAGCGTTATCGAGCACTAATACATCACGGCCACGGTAACCTGCAGTAGCCGCACACATAAGCCCAGCAGCTCCAGCACCAATAATGATGACGTCATGATGTTTCACTCGAAAACTCCTAAAAAAACTTTGCCGAACGCTTGTAAACGCAAGGCATAAAATAGGGCGCTATTTTAGCATTGTTATTTGTACATGGAAGTATTTATGCCGCTATCAACATCTACACCATGGATGGCATCAAATGGTAGTTGTACATGGAAGTACTTATGCCATCTTCGCCATGGATGGCAAGAAGTGGTAGTTGTACATATAAGTACTTATGCCACTATCAACATCTACACCATGGGTGGCATTAAAGTGGCATCTGTAAAGAGAAGTACTTATGCCGACTAGAGAATACGCTAAAAACAAAAAACCGAAGCTAGGCTTCGGTTTTCAATCAACTGAACAAATTGTTCAACCTAATAACAGCAAAACTATTCTGCCGACGACGTCTCAGACTTTTGTTCACGGCTAAGTAGCTCTTTGGCTGCATCAACCGGAGACTTGCCCTTATAAAGGACTTGGTAAACCTGCTCGGTAATCGGCATTTCGACGCCTAAACGCTTAGCTAGCGTGTAAACCTCTTTTGTATTGCGATAACCTTCAACCACTTGGCCGATCTCTTTCTGAGCAGCTTCAACATCTGAGCCTTTGCCCAATGCTAAACCAAAGCGGCGGTTACGAGACTGGTTATCGGTACACGTTAGTACCAAATCACCAAGTCCTGCCATGCCCATAAAGGTAGAGGCTTGTGCCCCCATCGCTTCACCTAGTCGAGTCAACTCAACTAAACCACGGGTGATAAGCGCCGTTCTAGCATTCGCACCAAAACCGATACCGTCAGAAAGGCCTGCACCAATCGCGATAACGTTTTTAACTGCGCCGCCCAATTGCAGACCAATAAAGTCATCATTGGCGTAAACACGCAGACGTTTCGGGCTATGTAACAACTCAACTAAATCTTTAGTGAATTGTGGGTCGGTACCCGCAATCGAAATCGCAGTCGGCATGCCTGCTGCAAGTTCTTTAGCGAACGTCGGCCCCGATAACACAGCTAATGGATACTCATCGCCTAACACTTCACGGGCAACATCTTGTATTAAACGGCCAGTTTCAGGCTCTAAGCCTTTAGTTGCCCATACAATACGAGAGTCATTACGCAAAAGCGGCTTCGCCTGGCTAAGCACCAAACCAAATACATGGCTAGGAACGACCACTAGTACATTATTTGATGCAGCTAGCGCAGTAGCCAAGTCAGCTTCAGGGATCAGCAAGTCTGGTAGCGGAATACCCGGTAAAAACGCTTCGTTACACTTGTCGTTTTTCAGGTTTTCAATGTGCTCGGGTTCGTGGCCCCAAAGCATGGTTCTGTGGCCATTACTCGCTAAAGAAATGGCAAGGGCGGTCCCGTAAGAGCCCGCCCCCAGTACCGTAATGTCGGCAGTGTTTTTCATGCGATTAAGCGTTAGCTTCTTCTGCTGGTGCTTCAGCTGCAGCAGCTTGACGCTGTTGAACATACTGAGCAAATAGTGCGTCAAAGTTAACTGGCGCTAGGTTTAGTTGTGGGAAAGTACCACGGCTAACTAGGCTACCAATTGCTTCACGAGCATATGGGAAAAGAACGTTAGGGCAGTATGCACCTAGAGAGTGAGCTAGCTGCTGTTCAGTAAGACCAGCGATAGCGAAGATACCCGCTTGCTGAACTTCACATAGGAAAGCAGTTTCTTCACCGTTCTTAGCTGTAACAGTCAAAGACAGTACAACTTCATATACGTCATCAGATAGTTTGTTGCTGCGAGTATCTAGATCAAGCTTAACTTCTGGGTTCCACTCTTTTTGGAAAACAGCTGGGCTGTTTGGTGTTTCAAAAGAGATATCTTTTGTGTAAACACGTTGAATGTTGAATTGTGGACCTTGTTGTTCGTTGTTTGCTACTTCAGCCATACTATCCTACCTTTAAAATATGTTAATGAGGCTACTTCAAAAGAGCCAGTCTCAGGGCTTGGTAAGCTAGGTAAACACCTAATTTACTGTCCCAGTTTTTGATTTATTTAGTCAACAGACGCTTTTTTGGAGGGAACGCTCCCTCAGTTCAATGCCGGTAACCACAATAAGTTGAGAGCTAACACTCTAATCAATAACTCAACAAAAAAGCAATGGCTACACTAACACTTCTATCTTTTGCTTTTTGAAACAGGCAAATTATTTGACTGCCATTCACCCATACCACCTTTCAGGTTGTTCACGTTTTCAAAACCGTGCTTAACCATCAGCTGAGCAGCTTGAGACGAAGTCATGCCAGCGTTGCATACCATTATAATGGGACTCGCTTTTGAGTTTTCAAGGGCAGTCAGCTGATTATTTTTTATATCGGCTAGCGGCACGTTGATTGCGCCAACTATATGACCCTTCTTAAATTCTTCTTTTCCGCGCACGTCAACGACTTTCGCGTCTTGCTTATTCATCAGCAATGTTGCTTCTTGATGATTAACATTTTTAACTTTAGAAACGCTAGACTTAAACACTACAACGATAAGTCCGACGAACAAACCAACCCAAGCCAAACTTAACATCGGGTTCGCTTTAAAAAATTCCATATATTCTTGCATCGTTAACTGCCTACTATTTTTAGGGCCAAATATAATGAGGGCACAGAGTATACCATCGCTTGAGGCAGAATACAGAATGTTAGTCACGCTTGTGGCGACGCGTCTGCGTACTTATATGGCAGCAATAGCGCAATCCGATAACGGCAATCTAGGTAAATTTCTTTATGCGTGACCGTAATTGGTAGTAATATTTAACCAATTTCGATTTAAATCTTATTTTTTTAAACTTAAAGGTACTACCATGACGACACGCAAGCGCCCACTGGCACTGCTGATCCTCGATGGCTGGGGTTACCGTGAAAACACACAGAAAAATGCTGTTTTTCATGCTAAGACACCGGTTCTAGACCAGTTAAATGCCAAATATCCACACAGTTTAATCTCAGGTTCGGGTCTCGATGTTGGCTTACCTGACGGCCAAATGGGTAATTCAGAAGTCGGACATATCAATATTGGCTCTGGTCGCATTGTTTACCAAGAACTCACTCGTATCGGCAAATCAATTGATGATGGTGAGTTTGATAACAATCCCGCACTGACAGAAGCCGTCGATGCAGCAATCAAAGCTGATGGTGCAGTGCATATAATGGGACTCTTGTCTCCAGGTGGCGTTCACAGTCACCAAAATCACATCGAAGCTATGTGCCGTCTAGCGGTAAAACGTGGTGCCAAGAATGTTTACTTACATGCATTCTTAGATGGTCGCGATACTCCACCTCGCAGCGCCAAGTCTGGCCTGGCTCACTTTGAAGAACTATTCAACACATTAGGCACAGGTCAGGTGGCTTCACTTATTGGCCGTTACTACGCCATGGATAGAGATAATCGCTGGGATCGCGTTTCACAAGCTTATGAGCTCATTACCGAAGGCAAAGGCTTGCACCAAGCAGCAACTGCCGTTGAGGGGCTTGAAGCCGCTTATGCCCGTGATGAAAATGATGAGTTTGTTGCTAGCACCGTTATTCCTGATGCTCAAGGCAACATTGCCACGCTTGCCGACAACGACTCGTTGATTTTCATGAATTTCCGCGCCGATCGTGCCCGTCAAATTACTCGCAGCTTTGTAGATGCTGACTTTGATGGTTTCGAGCGAGCCGTGACGCCAAAAATCAACTTCGTTATGCTGACAGAATATGCTGGCGACATTAAGGCTGCAATCGCTTACCCATCAAGTGACCTGGTTAATACCTTAGGCGAGACATTGCAACAGCGAGATCTCACTCAGCTACGTATTTCCGAAACGGAGAAGTATGCCCATGTGACCTTCTTCTTTAACGGTGGTAAAGAGGAGCCGTTTGAGGGAGAAGATCGCATTTTGATCCAGTCACCCAAAGTCGCGACTTATGATTTACAGCCAGAGATGAGTTCTACTGAGTTAACCGACAAGCTAGTAGCGGCCATTGAGTCAACTCAATATGACGTCATCATCTGTAACTATCCCAACGGTGATATGGTCGGCCATACTGGTAACTTCGATGCTGCAGTTAAAGCCTGTGAAGCGGTAGATAGCTGTATTGGTCGTGTTGTAGAAGCACTGCATAAAGTTGGTGGAGAATGCTTGATTACCGCCGATCACGGCAATGCAGAACAGATGACCGATGAGTCAACTGGCCAAGCTCATACTGCACACACCAGCGAGTTAGTGCCATTAATTTATGTAGGGCGTGACGCAGAGATAGAAAAAGGCGGACGTTTGAGTGATTTAGCGCCGACTATGTTAACCTTGATGGGACAAGAAGTGCCTGAAGAGATGACAGGCCGCGCGATAATAAAAATCAAAGAGTAAAAACTAACACGTGAACATTCGATTTTTTATAAAAGCCAGCATCATTGCTGGCTTTCTATCACTTCCTTTAACGGTTAACGCCACTGATCTAGAGCGTCGTCAGTCTGAGCTTAAATCGATTCAAGCGCAGATCAACAAGCAACAGTCCGCGGTTCAAAACACCAGTAAACAAAGAGAGCGATTAATTTCTTTATTAAAAGAGGATGAAAAAGCGATTGCTCAAGCGGCAAAAAAAGTCAACACCACCAAGCAAGATCTTGGCAAAACCGATAAGAAAATTGCAGCACTAGACAGCAAACAGGTTCAATTAGAAAAATTAAAAACAGCACAGCAAAAGTCGCTTTCAAATCAACTTGCTAGCGCCTATTTGGCCGGTAATCACGATTACAGTAAAATGCTGTTAAATCAGCAGTCACCAGCCAGCATTGAACGACTACTGGCGTATTATCAATATTTGAATAACGCGCGCATTGACTCAATTAATCAGTTACAGACAACCTTAAAAGAGTTAGACCAAATTCAAGCTGATCAGCAAGAGCAACAAAACCGGCTTAATAAACTGGTGCTTGAACAACAGCAACAAGCTCAAAAGCTCAACCAAGAGCAGTCTCAACGGCAAAATACGCTAACCCAACTGCAAAGAACCCTAAGCAATAGCGGTGCGAAACTCGAACAACTACAGATCGAGGAGGCCAGCCTTAAGAGGGTGGTCGAGCAAGCTCTGCTCGCAATGAAGAACAACCCTTCATATGAAGGGCTATCTAGCCGTAACAAATTAAAGTGGCCCACTCAAGGCCGCATAAAATCAGCTTTTGGCAGTAGGCGCTCCGGTCAGGTCAAATGGAAAGGTGTCACCATTGCTGCAGCAGAGGGACAAAATGTCACCGCGATTGCTGGCGGTAAGGTCATTTATGCCGACTGGTTACGCGGTTTTGGTATGGTTTTAGTTGTGGATCATGGCAAAGGTTACATGAGCTTATATGGCCATGCGCAGGCATTATTAAAGAATGCTGGAGACTCGGTAAGCAAGGGAGAGTCGATTGCTTTGGTCGGACGATCGGGTGGACAGACAGAGGCTGGCCTATACTTTGAAATAAGACACAAGGGGCAAGCTGTCGATCCTGCAAGGTATTGCAAACGTTAGACCATATAACCCCTTACGATATAAGGGGTTTGTATGTCTCAATTAATTCGTTACTTTTGTTGCGTTACCGCTGGCTTAGCGCTGGGCTTATCCATAACCTTATCCGGACAGGAACACACTCAACAATATAACTCCCGTGTAAATTACCCTGTGCTGCTCGATGTTATCGACACCATAGAAACCTACTATGTACAAAAACTCACTGAAGAGGAGCTTATCGAAGCGGCCATTGAGGGGATTTTTAATAAACTGGATCCTTATTCAAGCTTTCTAGATAAACAAACCTTCAGCAATATGCAAGACACCAATAATGGTGAGTACTTTGGGTTTGGCGTCGAAATCGCCACTGACAATGATCAAATAACCATAGTCACCCCCTTTGCAGAGTCCCCAGCAGAAGCAGCAGGGATAAAACCGGGTGACCGTGTTATCAAGCTCAATAAACAGCTGGTTACCGCTGACAAATTAGAAAGTATTCTCAAAGAAATCAAACAGCATAGTGTCGACAAACGCCCCATTGAGCTTGAGATGATACGCGCCAACTCAGATGCTCACTACACCGTCACCATCAGTCCAAGTCTTATCGCAATAAACTCTGTTGAAGCAGAGATCCTAGACAACCAGATTGGCTATATTCGTCTTTCAAGCTTTCAAGAAAATACCACTCCAGAACTGGTCAAACAGCTGTCAGCATGGCAATCAGAAAAACTAAACGGCATTATTCTCGATCTTCGAAACAATCCAGGTGGGCTGCTCGATCAAGCGATAACAATCGCCGATATCTTTCTCGACAAAGGGCGGATAGTTGCTACTGAGGGGCGATTTTTTGATGCGAACTCAGACTACTACGCCTCACCACAAACTATGGCGACCAATATTCCACTGTCAGTATTAATCAATAAAGGCTCCGCCTCCGCCTCTGAAGTGCTAGCAGCTGCATTACAAGAAAATGGTCGCGCCAAGTTAATAGGCCAGACGAGTTTCGGTAAGGGCACGATACAAAGTCTGATCCCCACCCTAATGGATGGCAATGCAATTAAGCTGACTATTGCCAAATACACGACGCCAAATGGTAAAGACATTAACTCTAAAGGTATTGAACCTGATATAAAAATCGAGTTAGAGGCTGTATCGGATGGGGAAAGTATGCCTATAATCGAGTCAAATTCACTCCGTGAGTCTGTTGCTCAAGATAAATTGGTCAACTCGGCTATTGCATGGATTCAAGCAGAAAAATAATAACCAGTGCGCTACCTTCTATTATTCATTTTTTTATTGTTACCAAGTTCAAGCGTATTCGCTAGCAAAATGGCCATCATCATTGACGATATTGGATATCGTCAATCTGATAAAGCGGTGTTGAGCCTACCCGCCAATATTACACTTTCAATTTTGCCACACACACCGCTAGGAAAAAGTCTCGCCCTTGAGGCACATCAGCAAGGAAATGAGATTTTAGTCCACCTACCTATGCAAGCGCTTAATGGTAAAGCGATTGGTCCGGGCGCTTTGACGAACACCATGACCGAAACAGAGCTAAAGGCCCAGATAAGCGCTTCAATTCATAGTGTGCCTAATGCCAGTGGCGCCAATAATCATATGGGAAGTTTGCTGACCCAGCTAAATAGCCCTATGCGCTGGGTCATGGAGTCATTACAGCTGCACAATTTATATTTTATCGATAGCATGACGACCAAATATACCCGAGCAGGTGCGGTGGCGGAATCAATGGGCGTACCACTGCTAAGAAGGGAGATTTTTCTAGATAACGATAAAACGCCAGCTGGATTAGAAAAGCAATTTAACCATGCAATATCCTTGGCACATGCTAAACGCAATATAGTGGTCATAGCCCACCCCTATCCAGAAACGGTCGAGTTTCTCAATAAGAACCTGCATCGTTTACAGAGCGCTAATATTGATTTGGTGCACACCTCGCAGTTATTACCGCAACGTGTCGCCACCAAATCAAGGGATGTTCTACTGCAAGATTGAGATAGAGAGGTCTGGTAGTAACGACTTAAGCTCTGGCTTATTTGTTACTATCATATCTAGAGTATAAGCATCTAGCACAGCCAAATAAGCATTTACAGCATCACCTAATACGCCCTTAAGCTTACAAGCTGGGGTAAACAAGCAATACGGCTTACTACAGTCGATAGGCGCCAAAGAGTTTTCTAAAGCACGTACCACTTGGCCTATATTGATATCTGTAGCTGGCTTAGCAAGCTTAAAACCACCACTCTTGCCGCGAACCGTTTGCAAATAACCTAACTTACCTAAATGATGTACAACTTTAGAAATATGGTTGGCAGACAGGTCAAATACTTCTGTGATCTCTGAGATACGGAAAAGCGTCTCGCGCTCGGAGTGCAGCGCCAAATACATCAGCGTTCTTAAGCCATAATCGGTGTAACGAGTTAACTGCATTGATTAACGATCCGTAAATAAATATTTGAACGACGATTTTTAAAGGTTTAGTTAGCTGGTAGCCGCCTCTAAAGAGCTAATTAACCACAGAGCCTCAGTATCGGTTTTTCCACAAACATCTTCGGTTGCCGCAAACAATCCACATACGGCAGGCCTTTGTTGCTGGCCGAACAATTTACATAAGTTACTATCATCTAACTGTATGCATCTAACACCTGCGGGTTTTCCATCTGGCATACCAGGAATAGGGGTGGAAATAGACGGCGCTATGCAACATGCACCACAGCCTAAACGACAATTCATCTTATAACCATCTTATAACCTTAGTTCTTGCGGCACCTATTATAGCCCTATCAACTGATAGAGGGTTGTGCCACTTCACATAGTATACAGTAAGGCGTTAATCAGTTTGTAGATCCGTGATCAGTGTATTGAATTTATACTGGTTGGAATTGGTTTATAAATGAGTATGGCGGTAATCATTAATTTACTAACGCGAAATGGGGCCGGACTATCTTCTTTTAAAAGAATCTGTGACGTTTAACTAAAAAAGCCTCTGCATTTTTTCAATAAGAAGTGCAGAGGATTTCATCTTAATTTCTTCAAATCGCAGAGACGAAAAAGCCCTGCTATTACTAGCAGGGCTTATCGTAATGTTTGTGGGTGAGTACAGCGATAGCTGTGAGCTTACGAACGCGAAGCGTAGCGTAGCTGGGGCGGATTCATCCGCGACGTCACGGCTAAATTAACAAATATTACAAAACGAAAAAAGCCTCTGCATTACTGCAGAGGCTTTCGTCTTAATGTTGGCGGAGCGGACGGGACTCGAACCCGCGCCCCCCGGCGTGACAGGCCGCTTATTTCTAGTCAAGAGTCTAACCAACTGAACTATCGCTCCTTTAGCAAAGTGCTTACGCATTTCGCTTTAATTTTTCTTTGAAATACGCATACGAAAAAGCCCTGCTATCTCTAGCAGGGCTTATCGTAATGTTGGCGGAGCGGACGGGACTCGAACCCGCGACCCCCGGCGTGACAGGCCGGTATTCTAACCAACTGAACTACCG
>NZ_JBRIMD010000031.1:0-46595 GCF_052977325.1 Shewanella sp. 0m-6 | reverse complement strand
AAAATGAAAGCCAAAGAAGGCAAGTGTGGTGAAGGTAAGTGTGGCGCTGACAAAATGAAAGCCAAAGAAGGCAAGTGTGGTGAAGGTAAGTGTGGCGCTGACAAAATGAAAGCCAAAGAAGGCAAGTGCGGTGAAGGTAAATGTGGCGGCGACAAAATGAAAGCCAAAGAAGGTAAGTGCGGCGCTGACAAAAAAGCCAAAGAAGGCAAGTGCGGCGGGGATAAGTAATCTGCAATCGGCATATACACCATAGATATAAATAATTCCGGGTCAGCAGTTGCTGGCCCTATTTGTTAATGAAAACCTATAGTAGGCGCGCAGTATGACAAATAGCAATGAGGTGAATAAGGGGCAAGTTGGCTTAGGCCTTAGACGAGAAATGTTGGACGAGTTTTGTCAAGGAGTGCCAAGTGAAATCAATTTTTTTGAGGTCGCACCAGAAAACTGGATGACTCTAGGGGGCAAGTTTGGCCGTCAATTTAGAGAACTTACCGAAAGACATGAGTTTTACTGCCACGGTTTATCACTTTCTATCGGCAGTCCGGCGCCATTAGATCTGCAGTTTGTTAAAAACGTCAAAGACTTTTTAGATTTACATCAAATCAAGACCTACTCAGAACACTTAAGCTATTGCTCCGGCAGCGGCCATATGTATGACTTAATGCCTATCCCATTTACGTCTGAAGCCGTTATGCATGTGGCTAAAAGGGTTAAGCAAGTAGAGGACATTATTGAAAGACCTTTAATATTGGAAAATGTTTCTTTTTATGCTGCTCCTGGCGCTGAAATGTCTGAGGCTGAATTTGTCTTAGCTGTTATGCAAGAGGCTGATTGTAAAATGCTACTCGACGTCAATAATATTTACGTTAACTCTATCAACCATCGTTATGACGCTGTTGAATTTTTAAAAGCCATGCCTACCGAACGAATAGCCTATCTACATATTGCAGGGCACTATGAAGAGGCTGAAGATCTTATTGTAGACACTCATGGCGCGGATATTGTCGATCCGGTGTGGAAGTTACTTGATGCCTGCCATGAGTGTCATGGAGTTTACCCAACCCTACTCGAACGAGATTTTAATATTCCACAAACCAATGAGCTGTTACTCGAGATTAATCAAATTCATGATTATCAAAATCGGCATATTGCCAGCTTAAAAAGGAGCGCTTAATGAGCTTTCTCGACGTACAGAAAAACTTCATGGATTACATTAAAGATCCGTCTCAGCCGCTTCCTAACGGTATTGAAGTTCGTCGAATGAAAATATATCGAGAGTTATTTTTTAATAATGTTGATGGCTTTGTGTCAAATGCATTTCCAGTACTAAAAAGCCTTTATAAAGAAGAAGATTGGTTAGCTATAGTGCAAAACTTTTTTGTTACTCACGACTGTCATAGCCCCATTTTTATTGAGATAGCTCAAGAGTTTTTGTTATTCCTGCAAACGGAATACAAAACGACAAAAATCGATCCGCCGTTTATGTTGGAGTTGGCCCATTACGAGTGGTTAGAATTAGTGGTCGCAGTCGCTCAAGATAATCACGAGCATAAGCTGATTAACCTCATTGAACAAAATTTAGAAGCCATCAATCTTAGTGTGTCATCTACGGCGAAAATTGCGCAGTATGCATATGATGTACAACATATTAGTCCTGACTATCGCCCCAAATCTCCAAGTAAAGCACCGCAGTTTTTCTGTATCTATCGAGATCTCGATGAAGAGATCTGTTTTTTACAATTAAATCCGTTAACTGCACAAGTGCTTGCTTATATGTCGCAACATACTAATCTTGGTTACACTGAACTGGTGGATTGGCTCGTACAAACATTCACTCATATCGACGCTGATGCCTTAAAGGCTGGGTGTTTACAGCTACTCACAGATCTGAGTCAGAAAGGTATTATTAAACAATTTATTGGTAAATAGGCTTTCTATTAGTGTGATCCACATCTATAATGATTTTGAAAATTGATCTAGATCAATAAATATCGTCAGCAATAATAAGTAGAGGAAGTCATGAGTCAGCCGTTTAAAGACCCATTCAATATTTTTTATTTCATTATTTTTATTCTTGTACTGTTGATCCCAACATTACCGGCTACCCTATCTTGGTTAATGGTCTTGGGCTTAAATTAATCCGCCTTTAAGCCAAGCTCAGGTATACTAGCCACTCAAGTCGAGTGGCTTTTTGGTTTTTTAGGGTAGGTTAATGGCGTTAAAACGTGGCTTTTTTCTGATTATCGGACTTTGTAGTCTAGTCTTAGGGCTATTAGGTATATTGCTACCTTTATTGCCAACAGTGCCGTTTATTTTGTTGGCTGCTTATTGTTTTGCGCGTTCAAGCGACAGACTATATCAGTGGCTAATGAGTCACCCTTGGTTTGCCGATGCACTTAAAAATTGGCAGGCTCAAGGTGCTATTCGTAAAAGCTTAAAGAAAAAGGCATACCTAGTCAGCAGCCTCAGTTTTGTTACTAGCATTGTTATCGTACCGCTAATTTGGGTGAAAGTGATGCTGGCTTGCCTCGGAGCCGGGTTAATTATTTACCTGAGAAGCATCCCTGAAATTGACGGGTGATAGTGCACTGTGTTGGCTCATCATCTTGAAATTTAAGCGCTATTATCGCTCTCTTGCAGAGGTATTTCTCCTTCAGGACAATTGAATGGCAAAATTGCCTAGATTGAGATTACACTTCTGGCGTTAGTAGGTTGCAACTCGCTATAAAGCGGCTTAAGCTTGATGCCGATTTTTACACTTCGATGACATCGATACCGGTTTATTCCAATTGGGACTGGGGATGTCTGCAAACTAAAGTAGATTAAGTAAAGAATTATGGTAATGAATACTGACAGCTTGGCACTAATAAAGAACAGCATTAAAACCATCCCTAACTACCCTAAAGAAGGGATCCTGTTTAGAGATGTGACTAGCTTATTAGAAGATCCACAAGCCTATAAACTCACCATTGGACTTTTAGTGGAGCACTATAAAGATCAAGGTTTTACTAAGGTTGTCGGTACCGAAGCGCGCGGCTTCTTATTTGGCGCACCTTTGGCTCTAGAATTAGGTATTGGTTTTGTCCCTGTACGTAAGCCTGGTAAATTACCAAGAGAAACGATTTCAGAAAGCTACGAGCTTGAATACGGTCATGACGTGTTAGAGATCCATGTAGATGCCATTACTGCTGACGATAAAGTATTGGTTATTGATGACCTACTTGCTACAGGCGGTACAATTGAAGCGACAGTGAAACTGATCCGCAACTTAGGTGGCTCGGTTAATGATGCTGCTTTTGTTATTTCATTACCTGATCTAGGTGGTGAAGAGCGCCTAAAGGCAATGGATCTTAATCTAGTAAGCCTTTGTGAGTTTGAAGGCGAATAAACCATTCTATCTCAGTGATAAATGATGGTTTTAAAGAATAGACAACGTTGTTTATTCTTTATCTTAAAAGGTGAATTTATCACCGCAAAATCGCTCCTCAGTCGCTTGAGATAGCATGTAAAAGCGTTGCATGCTATTGTTCAACGATGTCGAGGAGCGTGCTCCCGAAACCGTATTCATGACACGTTGGGGAGTTCCATGTCATATCAGGTGTTGGCCAGAAAATGGCGCCCTGCCACATTCGAGCAAATGGTTGGTCAGTCGCATGTTTTGCATGCCTTAACTAATGCGCTCACTCAGCAAAGATTACATCATGCCTATCTGTTTTCCGGTACACGCGGTGTCGGTAAAACCAGTCTTGCACGTCTTTTTGCTAAAGGCTTAAATTGTGAGCAAGGCGTAACCGCAACACCCTGCGGTAAGTGTTCCGCTTGTGTTGAAATTGCCGAAGGGCGTTTTGTAGACTTGATAGAGGTCGATGCGGCATCAAGAACTAAAGTTGATGATACCCGAGAGTTGCTAGATAACGTGCAGTACAGGCCGAGTCGTGGTCGCTATAAAGTGTACCTTATTGATGAAGTACACATGTTATCGCGTAGCAGTTTTAATGCACTGCTAAAAACTCTTGAAGAGCCCCCAGAGCATGTAAAATTCCTATTAGCGACAACGGATCCTCAGCGCTTACCAGTGACAGTGCTTTCTCGTTGCTTGCAATTTAACTTGAAGAGTTTGACTCAAGATGAAATAGCCACTCAGCTAAAGCATATATTGACCCAAGAGCAATTAAGTTTTGAAGATGCAGCATTAACTCTGCTCGCTAAAGCGGCTAATGGCAGTATGCGTGATGCATTAAGCCTGACGGATCAAGCGATTGCATTTGGCGCAGGCCAAGTAAAGCTTGAGCAAGTGCAAACGATGCTCGGTAGTATCGACGAAAAGCATGTTCTAGCCTTGCTAGAAGCATTGGCTAAAGCCGATATTATGGATTTGATGCAAGTGACGGCCAAAGTGTTGTCATTTGGCGCTGACCCTGAAGAGGTACTTCGCAGCTTACTAGAGCTTCTGCACCAAATTACATTGACACAGTTTGCACCAGCAGCTGCGCAAATGTCTTTATATAGTGAGCAAATCAGTGCGTTTGCTCAGCAATTATCCGCAGAACAAGTTCAACTATATTACCAGTTGTTATTAACGGGTCGTAAAGACTTGCCCCATGCGCCAGATCCTAAGTCCGGACTCGAGATGGCGTTACTTCGTGCCGTCACTTTCGTACCCGAAAAGCCTGTGACTCGCTGGGCCGTAGCGACTAAGTCTGATATTGCATTGCCAGAGGTAAACACATCATCTGTGCAAGTTACCAATAAGCCTGCCGTTACGACAGATACGACTCATCAAGCTGTAACTCAGCATGCGCCAGAGCCTGAAAATAGCGCTGCCGGTAGAGTTACCGACAGTGAAGTCGCTCCAGTTAAAGTAGATGGTGTTCCTGCTGCGGATGTATCTACAGCTCAAACGAACAATGAGCATCAAGAACCCGCTGACCAGAGCTCACAAGCGTCAACGGCTAAACATGCAGTTGCTGACATGCAGGATGAGCAGCTTGATAGCTTAAATAGTGAAATGGCAGTCATCATGAGCCAGGCTGAAGGGCAGGGCTTTAAAGATGCTACAGAGCAAGTACTGCCTGGCGAGCAGTCAAGCATTCAACCTGATCCTCAATTAAAGACTCCATCAAGCAGTCATTCAGATACTCATTCAGACAGTCAGGCAAATGCACAAGACAATGTGGCGCAAAGTGGTTCACATCAAGCTCAAGTTGCACAAACTAGGCTACCTGATGATGCTGTTCAACATGCCTCTGAACAGGGTGATGTAGAACAAGCTGACGATGATCTCGCCTCATATGCTGATTATGCAGGCGCTTATGGTCACAGTGAGGATGGCGAAGATAACGATTATGGTTTTGAGCATGCCTCATCAAGTTATCAAACAGAACTAACTAGCCAGAATGCAAATCAGTTTGAAAGTCACACCAGTGAAGCGCAGTTAGCCCAATCACCAACATTACCAGAGCAAAATGCTGGAAGTGCTGATCCTACGGGAAGTGATGATATCTTGGATGCGGTCTTAGCAGCCCGAGCGACATTACTTGAGGGACTAGGAGAGGATGAACCTAAGGAGGAATCCTCAAAAAAGTCCTTAGAAGGTCGTAAACCTTTTACGCCTCCAGTAAGAAAGCAGCCTGCTGTTAAGGAGAGCGAAATCAGCTCGCAGCAGAGCCCAGAATCAAGTGAAGGCCAGAATTTAGCTGGCACAGAGGCCAAATCAGAGGTGATTGACCGGCCGCCATGGGAAGAGCCACATGAGCAAGACACTTGCGCGCGATTTGATGAGCCAAATGCAATAGCCCAAGCTGACAGTGAGATAAAGACAACGGATGAAGGTCAAACTCAAGAGGTTGTCGCTAAGCGAGAAGAGGTGAGCGCGATACAAACGGCACTTGATTCATCTCCTGTTCAGGATGCTGAGCTAAACTTACCAACATTACCCAGTGGTGAGCTAACGGGCAATGTGGTCGATTTGAAATGGTATCGGTTTATGTCAGAGCTTGAAGTTGGCGGCCGAGTGCGGCAGCTAGCAGTCAACTCTGTGTGTCATCAGTTTGAACAGCCGTTATCATTACTGCTTAAGCCAGATCAGAAGCATTTAGGCGCTGACATCGCGATTAAACAGCTTGAAGAGGCGATGACAAATGCCTTAGGTGAGCCGTGTAGTATCAGTGTGTCGGTAGGGGTGGACAATGATAGAGAAACCCCGCTTGAGGTGAGAAGACGCTTTCATAAAGAAATTTTAATCCAAGCGCATCATGATTTAATGACCGATGATAACGTGCGTTGGCTTACGCAAAATATGGGCGCACAGATGACGGCTGACTCGTTAACCTATGAACCAGAGTTGCTGGTTCAGAAGGGGAAACTGATTGAGTTGATCAATATTGCGAACTTTAAGCGGTTAACTGAGTCATAATTTTACAATTGAATTTCAGCTTTCATTGCTAATCACTGTTTTTTTAGTAAAATTAGCCCACTTTATTTGTTGTGATAAATAATAGAAGAGAATTAGAGTATGTTTGGAAAAGGCGGTATGGGCAACTTGATGAAGCAAGCCCAGATGATGCAAGATAAAATGGCTAAAGTGCAAGAAGAGATCGCACGTATGGAAGTCACTGGTGAAGCTGGTGCAGGCCTAGTTAAAGTCACTATGACAGGTTCTCACAGCGTACGTAAAGTTGATATCGACGCAAGCCTGCTTGAAGACGACAAAGAGATGCTAGAAGATCTTATCGCAGCCGCTTGTAATGATGCTGCGCGCCGTGTAGAAGAGAATCAAAAAGAGAAAATGGCTGAAGTGACCGGCGGTATGCAACTACCACCAGGCATGAAGATGCCGTTCTAGTTTTAAGTTGCTGTTTTAATGGTGTATTTACGCCATTGGATTGGAGGCGGCCAACGAATAGTTAGTAGCCAAATCCCAGCGATTAAAAACAAAAAAAGCTCAAGCAATTTGCTTGAGCTTTTTTGTGTCTGGACCTTACTGTCTCAACCAACCATCAGGAATATTCAGTGATTTTATCACTTTTGCCGGTGTACCAGCCGCTAAGCAATTTGGTGGTATTTTATCAACCACTATCGAACCTGCAGCTATGACTGAGTTGTCGCCAATAGAAGAGCCTGCTAGGATCATCGAATTTGCACCTACCCATACATTATTTCCAATGATAACAGGGCCTTTCTTTATCTCTCTGTCAGGCGTTAATTGATGGAAATCAGTATCAAAAATATATGTCATATCGCCTATCTTGGTGTGATGACCTATTTTAATAGATTGAGTCGCGCAAATATTGACCCCGTCATTAAAAAATGAACCATCGCCTATTTCTAAAAAAGCTCCTGCTTGTACTGTAATATTTTGATGTAAGCGAAAAGACCGAAAGCAGCATTGTCTACCAAGGTGCATAGCGCCTTTATTGTGAATATTGGGCCATCCACCACTGAAAGATGGCGTACCATTCATTGTAATCTTCTTTCTTTTACAGAAAAGCTTAATAGAGAGTGCTTTCAGCTTTCGACGAAGACTCATTTTTTTACACATACTTATTTTCCGAATACTTACACTAGATGAGCGAGAGCAGCTCGTGATAATCATGAAGCAATGATTAACAGACGTGTCTACTAGGCATTAGTTATATGAGTTGCATTGATATGGACGATATGGGTGTCAGCAGCTTGGATACTGCAAAAAAGGAGTGTTTTTTACATGAACCTTCAGTGAGTGGCAAGGAGTTATTCTGCAGACTTTGATCTACAATGGCTTTGACTTTACCTCGGCGGTTAAGCACTAAATGGATAAATATTAGTATACAAGGAATATGCATATGATTTTAATGATTAAACTGGCTTTTCGCTCTGAGGTGTCAGGCTTTAACTGGTAATGCTTATTATTTTAGTCAATATCACTGGCTTTTCGTTTTTTATTGTTCTTTGTTCTTGGTACTGCATTTGGCTTTAGTCTTGCGGGCTCAATAGCAATATGGCAGACTCTTGCCGATAAACTGCCCTTCGATGCGTTGGCCTTGACGCACTTTTCGACTTGGAAAGACAGAGTGAAACAAAAGCTAAAAGGACTGGGGTTTTCCTTAGTCATCTTCATCGTTATTGTCATCTTTAATGCGCTGTTTGGCGCGCCGCCTATTAACTTAAGTGGTATCGAAAAATACAGCGAACGTATCCCAGCTGAAGAGGCTCGAGATCTGGGTTTTATTCTATTTAAGAATAAGCGCTATCCCGAAGCGAGGGCATTTTTTACGCCTTCAGCACAGTTAGGTGATGTCGGTAGTCAGTTATCACTCGCTACACTTTATTTTTACGATTTGACTACAGCTAACAATTACCAGCAGGCGTATCATTGGTTTAGCAAAAATAGCGATAATGCTTTTGCTCAATATTATTTGAGCTTGTTGTATCACTTTGGACATTACGTGCCTCAAAACCAGATAAAGTCATTATTCTGGATAGAAAAGTCCGCAGCACATTCTTTTCCTGCAGCGCAGCATAATTTGGCTGTCTATTACTATAACCTAGGCGATTTCAGCCAAGCTTACCTTTGGGCACGTTACGCTAGAGGTAATGATTTTTCTCAGGCTCGCAGCCTAGTTAAACAAGCCGCAGATCATTTGACAGCGCAAGAAAAAGCCATTGCTGACCAAACCTATAGAAACAGCAATACTAAGCATCGCTGGGACTCAGAGAACAATAACCAGATTAGTGCACTCTTAGAGCAGGTATTTTAGTCATGAAGATACATTCGATGTCACTGGAGTGCGCCAGTGGTCAAACACAGCAGATGGGCGCGGTGGCAAGCCGTACCACATTAAAGCACCGACTCAAAGAGATACGAGACACTGCTATCTTTGATGAGAGTGTATCTGAAGGCGCTGTAGCCAAGGGTGAGCAAGTTAAAGGCGATAATTCAACTGAAGCGCTGACCATGCCAATGCTGATTGTTCAAGCTGGGGTCAAAGGCAGTGAGATCACCTTCACTTATGATTTTTTGAGTAAAGACGAAGGTTTATTAGCCCTGTATTATACGAGCAATAAAGGTGGGCTTGAGCGTCAAAAGGAGTTTGGCTTTGTCAGTTTTAGCGAGCTTGAGTTGCATCTGCAGCGGCTCTTGAGTGAGAGTGAGGGCAAGTTTGTTGAACACTACTTTCCTAAAAGTTCCCGATTTAGTTTGTTGCTCAAGTATTTGGGGGGCGCCTATATCACAGCAGCTTGTCTGGGCTTATTGTCTTTCATCTTTTTATCTGATGTGATTTGGCATGATGATATTTTTAATTCAGCCTACATTGCTGGGGGCGTGATTTATGCTCTTACGCTGCCCATATTGCTGCTTAAGGCCTTGTCGCAGAAAGGCAGAGAGCGTGCAGAGCAAGTCGGCCAGAGCACGACTAAACAAGTGTTTGGCATATTAGTGGGTAATATAGTCTTGAGCTTTGCACTGGTTGCTGGTGGCTGTAATTTATTGCATGTTATCAACGCCAAGCCTGCAGAGCTAGACATTACTTTTTCTGATAAAAACCAAGATTATTGGGGGAAAAACTGTAAGGGCGGCGTTAACATCGAACACTTCTCAGGGACTGTCTGCTTGGAGGATAGAGCTTATTGGAAGATTATTCATCCTAGTATGAAAGCTGTTGCACTGGGAGAGTCATCGGTTATTGCTTTTAAGGTAAAAGCCATCGAGCTTAAATAGTCGCACTTAAGATCCTTAGGGTATTTATTTAGTCTGCACTTTTCACTTTTTCCTAAGTTATTATTGGCCCTTCAAAACTGTTTCATCAGCGTATCAGACTTGTGATTCAAGTCTTGATGGTTTCCTGATGGATAAGCGCTTATTAGCGATATCAGCTACCTCACACAGTTTAATTTATCTGTTAGAACCGCTACTTTTATTTTAAATCTGCTTTTAATCAATTCAGTTCATGAAAATGCTTCCTATGCATTTCGCCTATGGTTCAAATATCTGCTTTATATATTCAAAGCCAAATAACTAATTGAAAATGTTTAGTTTGTAAGTATATTTGGTTTTTTGTTTAGCGCTCTTTTTTAGCGTAGCATCACTCTGCGATGTTGCGCATTGGTAATCATCTTGTTTGTTTTTATGTTGTTAATGTTGCTACGTGTATACTGGTATGATAGGTTGACTGCATAATGTTGGGATAGCTAGAGATTAGTTGCACTAGAATTTATCGATTCAAAGGTTAGTTACATCAGAAACAGTTGCACATTGAATTAAAACTATAAAACTCAGAGAGGGAAGTTATGAATACCAATCAAAGGATGTTTTGCCGCAGCGCACTGTCATTATGTATTGCTGGATTATTTAGTTCTGCAGCTATAGCAAATGACGCGGAGCAAGAAAGTAACAACGTTGAACGAATTGCTGTAACGGGTTCAAACATTTTTAACGGTTCCGCTAACGCTTCATCATCATCGCCGATTACTGAAATAGGAAGAGACAGCATTGAAGGAGTGGCGGCAATATCTCTTGGTGATGTATTAAATAAAGTCCCTTCCGTGACTGCATCGATTAATGGTTCAAGTGATAATGTTTCTCTTGGTGGCGCAGGTAGTAACGTTGGTGTTTCGACTACTTCACTTCGTAACTTAGGCACTGCTCGAACCTTAGTATTAGTGAATGGTCGTCGTTATGTCTCAGGAGTTTCTGCAAATACAGGTTATGGTGTTGATTTAAACTCGATCCCGCCAGCGATTATTGAGCGCGTAGATGTACTAACTGGCGGGCAATCTGCTATTTACGGCTCTGATGCCATTGCTGGTGTTATTAATATTATCACTAAACAGAATTACGAAGGTTTGGAAATCAATGCTTTTGCGGCCGATTCTTCTGAAGGGGGAGCAGAGAGACAGAACATTGACTTTACCTATGGTCAGAACTTTGATGAAGGAAATGCATGGGTTTCTGTAGGCTACTCCAATCAAGAGGCTTTAAACTCGTCAGAAAGAGACTTTTCCAGATATGAAATGAGATTTCTTGATACCAATGGTGATGGCATCAGGGACTCTATAGCTAGACGAGATGGCCCTGGTCATGTTGATGGAGCATCACTCGGTTATGGTGATCTAAAAATATTTGGTAATGGGGACCCATTTAATACCAATCAGCCTTTGCTTGACGGCAATTTCCAACCTATGGGCGAATCTGACTGGGATAATCAACATGCTAATCGTACTTTAGTTACCCCGTTCCAACGCTTCAATGTCGCTTCCGGGATGAGTTTCGATGTATCTGAAAATTCAGATTTAAAAGTAGAGCTAAACTACTCACAGACAAAAGCCAGTGTTGATTTAGAAGAAGCGCCAATTGACGTTGTAAACAATATCTTTAGAAAAGGAGATGGTGGTACTACAGGTATCGATGTAGCAACGAGTCCCTTCTTCGTAGGCAGTAGTGCTGGACAGCAGCTTCTTGCTGTCATGGGTGATAATACTTCTCTTGATGGTGTATCGACGAATAGACGTACCTATGAGTTTGGTAATCGAACAACTGAAAATCACCGTGAGACTTTCCGTATTGCAGGTAGCTATAACTATTATTTTGATAATGATTTGGACTGGAAAACGAGTGCTACTTATGGCATCACTTCGCAACAACAGCAAAATAGCGGTGACTTTAGTATCCCTCATATGCAACAGGCTGTGACGATTGAAGACGATGGCAATGGTGGTTATCAGTGTGCCGATGAAATAGCTAGAATTTACGGTTGTTTACCTGTGAATCCATTTGGTACTACTGACAGTTTGGCAGGCCAAGCCGGGATTGTCGGATTTTCTGATGAAGCAATGAAGTATCTTGCTGTTAGCACTGGTCAAACGGGTAAAGTTGAACAATTTGTTATTAACAGTGTTGTATCTGGAGAGTTAGATTTATCTGTTGGTCACGATAATATGGGATTTGCTGCAGGTCTTGAATACCGTAAAGAGTCCGCAGTTGAAAACCCAGATAGTTTTCGTCAGTTAGGCATTACACGCGAAGGCGCGGTGCAACCTATTGACGGTAGTTTTGATGTCGCCGAAGTTTTTGGTGAGCTTTATATTCCAGTTGCTGACTGGCTGAATGTGAGTTTAGCGGGCCGTGTGGGCGACTACTCTACAATCGGTACCACATCAACTTATCGACTCGGTCTAGATGCACCCATTAATGATGTAATTCGTCTTCGTGGTAGCCAATCTAGCTCTGTTCGAGCGCCGAATATCAACGATATATTCTCTACCGGTACCACCAGTGTTGCTAACCCAACGATTGATGTTTGTAATGGAGCGAGCAGTTCAGGGACGTCGAATAGAGATGTTAACTGTAGTTCTATTTCGGCTATTGCAAACCGAATGGCTACCGACCCAAATGGTGAATATGTATTGGTAGGCTCTGAAACCAATAATACACTTGTATTACAAAGCGGCTCACCAGATTTAGAAGAAGAAACTGCAGATTCATTAACTTTAGGTTTTGTTGTTACACCACTGGATAACCTTTACGTTTCACTCGATTATTATGATATTGAAATTGAAAATGGAATAACGACAATCACTCCCGATATTATGGTTGAGCGTTGTTATGATGCTGACCCATCAGAATTTGATGCAAGCTGTGGTGGGAAGGTGATTAGGGATGTTAAAGATGGGCCTATTCTAAATATTTACTCTACATCAATTAATGCCGATACCATTTCAACTAGCGGTTTAGATCTTGAGATAGGTTACTCGCTTGAGGATTTACACTTAAATTTAATCGCTAACTATCTCGGTGAATATGAGATTGATACTCCTACTGGTAAAATTGATAATCTAGGAAAAACCTTATTCCCTGAGTATCGTTATACGATGAATGCCTCTTATGACATTACTGATGCTTTTAACTTATATGCACAGTTGACTTACCGCTCTGAAACTAAGGGTGTGCTTGGTGAAACGACGCTGTCGGATGATCTAAACACTATGGATGCGGTTTACTATGTTGATCTTAGAGCTAGCTACCAAATAAATGATGCTGTTAATGTTTATCTTGGCTCAAATAACTTATTTGATGAGCAGCCAGATATTCAGGCGACGAGTGCGGCAGTCGGTACCAATACTACGCCTCAAGCTTATGATGTTATTGGTCGTCAAATCTTTGCTGGTGTTAAATTGACATTCTAATAGCTGGGAAAGGCATGCTCTTTTTATAACAATAAATGCCTTGTTGTCGGTGTAATGTCCTAAAACCTAATCAATGTTGATTAGGTTTTATTTTACTTAAAAGTTAAGGAGTCCCGCTTGAAGCCTACTCAGTTATTTTTCCTACTTATGCTATTTGTCGCGCTTGTTTGTGGGCCAGTGTTAGCTGTGGAAAGTCAAACAAAAGTACCTGTTCAGGCCAAGGTGAGTTGGGTAAAAGCAGGGCAACTTCCAGCTCCTAAAGGCTTTAATCAATCTATCGGTATAGCTGGTGCCTATAGCGCATTTGTCGGTGATTACCTTGTGGTTGCTGGTGGGGCTAATTTTCCTAAGGGCCACCCTTTTTTTGATAAGGGGGTTAAGCAGTATTATTCAGATATTTTTGTATTTGATACCGCAAGTAATCAATTTAAGCTAGTAGCTCATGGGCAATTACCCTCCGCAAGAGGGCATGGTGCAACTGTCATTGTTGGCAATAGTCTGTATCTTGTTGGAGGTAAAAATAACGACCAAGCCTTCGACTCTATTCTAAAGCTGACACTAGATGATAATTCTCAACCTGTGGTGAATGCTGTTAATCAACTGCCTTTTACTTGGGATTCTGGCGCGGCGGCCTGGCAAGACGATTCACTGTTTTTATTTGCTGGTAAGCATAACGGCGTAGTGAGTAATGCTGTGTGTCAGTTTTCTTTGAAACAGCAAAAATGCATCAATAAAGATAAGATAGCGCCAATCCCGGGGCTTGCGAGAACCGATTTCCCTTCCATAAAGTATCACAAACAATTTTATGTATTTGGTGGTGCAAATATGCAGGCAGGAAAAGGACGTTATGTTCTAACCGACGCTTATGCGTTTGACTTTGAAGCACTAAGCTGGAGAACACTTACACCGGTTACAGTTAAAGACCAACCCTATTCTGTCGCTGGTGGAGGGGTTGCGGTGATTAATGATGAGCAATTCATTTTACTTGGTGGTGTAAACAGGCAAGTGTTTAACGATGCTATTTTTCAATTGGCGACTAGCTCACAGGATAGGCTATCTAAGTTCAAACAATATTATTTTAGTTTGAATGAGCAAGAGGTTAATTTTAGCCGCCAACAGCTTATTTATGATCTCAATAAAGATAACTGGTCAACTTTAAGTAAGGAGGTGCCTTTTACGGGGGGAGCGGGGCCCCTTGCTATATCGCAAAAAGATAACCAAATATATTGGATCTCTGGCGAGATAAGGCCGGTTATCCGTACCCCTAATGTGTATCAAGCCACTATTGAACCTGTTCAATAAAACTGTCGTCTATTTCATTATCTTGTTTAGTACATTGATATTTATTAGCAGAGCCTGGATCTGAGACTCGCTTATCCCCTCAACTTGCTAAACCAATAATCACTTAAATTAGTTAAAGCTTTCTACAATGGTTTACCTAGTTGCACCTTATTTGAAGGTGTAACTTGTAAGCCGCTTTCCTGTACCCAGCAATATTAACTCCTACGACTATCACTAGCACTACCAATTATCTAGTTATACTATTATACCATAAAGTTCTTGTCCAATTTTTGCACACATGTTTGTATTGGTGGTGTGACAGGTTGATATGTAAAACCGTGGATCAGATATTTGAGTCGCTACTACAGGACTCACTGAGTTCGCGTAAGACTTCAATAAGATAAGAACATGGGTACTTAAGCTGTTTGTAGCGTTAAAGTGGTTCAGGATGTATAGCTTGAGTAAAGAACCTTTAGATTATCAGCCACTTATTGCTGGCTTTGTCATGGATAACACTTAATTTATAAAGGTGACATTATGCTGAGAACAATTAGATTAACAGCGCTATTTATTGCTTTATGCTCCATGGGCTTTAGTAGTGGATATGCGCAAGCAAACACATTGGTCGCAAATTTTGATGCGATGCATGAAACAAGCCCAACGAGCCAAGGTTGGAGTGATTTCCTTTCGGGGCAAGCTACGGGAACAGTAGTGCAAGATTTAAATGCCGCAAGTTGGAAGTCAACGGGAAGCAGCGGCAGAGCGCAATGGAATATGCTTCCAACTACCGAGCTTAATAATGAGGCTAGTCTAAAAGGTTGGCGAATGAGCTGGACTAGTCGCGTTGAGTCTGGCGGCTATATCACTGATTACTACGCAAATGGTGCTTTACGTTTTCTACCAATATTGAGTATTAGTGCGTCGGGAGATTTAGTCGTAAACCTAGTTGGGGGAGGAGAACATACATTAGTTTCAGGAACGGGAGCGGATAGCTATCATCAATACGTGGTTGAGTATGATCCACTTACTCAACTTGCTAGTTTCAGCTTTGATGGAGTGATAATTGATCCTGCTTGGGTTGGTGAGGCCAGCAATCAAAATATGCTTGCATGGGGAAATGGTTCATCAAACATTAATGGTATTGCTTATTATAGAACTGTCGCCTTTGAGACGCTCAGCGAAACAGTACCTGAAGAAGCTAAGATTATTGCAACGTGGGACTCATCTGGGATCACTTTTGATGGCGAAAGCCAATTTATATCGGTTGATACTGAACTTGCATCTGTACAGCAGCTGGCCCGAGGTAGCATATTTACCAAGTTTAAAGCCACGGGGACAACAGCAACTCTTTTTAGTGCTTCCAATTCAGCCGAAGGTTCAAGTGAATTTGCAATACTGATTAATGGTGATGGCACGTTACGGGTGCATGCTCGAGAGAACGGCAGTTTTGTCAATGACTCAAAAACCGTCACCACATTCAATAATAATCAAGAGCACAAAGCACTGATTATGGTGGATGCAAACGGTACCCAAATCTATGTCGATGGCCGGTTAGCATTCAGTGGTAATGCAACTAGCTTTCTTAGCGCCATTGCGGGGTTAGATAGCATGAATATTGGTCGTAACCATGATAGTAATGGTGGCCAATGGTATTTCAGCGGCAGCATAGATGAAACCCGTATTTATGACAATATACTGACGGCAGAGCAAGCTGAGGCTCTCACTCGGTTATCGACTGTGGTGGCGACTTTTGATAGTAACCTCAATACCGATCCCCTCTTGGCTGGCTGGACAAATGATAGTGCGGACTCTGGCGCAGGCAGTTTAGTCAACGAACAAGGTCAAGCTGCTTGGCAGGCTAGTGGTATTAATGGCCGAGCTGAGTGGGAAATACAGCCTAGCGTGCAAGTTAATCGAGATGCGACAACCTTAGGCTGGAAAATGACCACCACGAGTCGAATTGTGTCGGGCAGTGCGATTTCTGATTACTACGCAAATGGTAATAAACGCTTTTTAGCTTTGTTAAGTATCAATGGCAATGGTGACTTAGTCGCAGCGTTGGAGGGAGGCAGTAGTCATACATTAGTGCCGATGACTGGTGCGGATAAGTACCATACCTATGAAGTGATTTACGATGTTGAAACGAGCTTAGCGACGTTTTATTTTGACGGTATTGCAATCGAAACTTGGGCTGGTTCCGCTACCAGTCAGAATGTCATAGTGTGGGGTAATGGCTCTTCTGGCACAAATGGTGTTGCCAATTACCGTTATGTCAACTTTGAGACCTTTGGTAGTGGTCCGGCTATCTTTGAAAGTATTGTTTTTCAAGGAGATCAAGAAGGCGATGATGGTATGAGTCATTATCGAATACCTTCCATGGTCCAATCTGCAGATGGCTCAATACTGGCGTTTATTGAAGGCCGTCCAAGTGGTGGAGATCCTGGGCAAGTGGGTCAGATTAACATCTCTTTAAAACGTTCAATTGATAATGGACGTAGCTGGCTACCTGTGCAGATTATTCATCAAGATCCAGCGTTTGATTATTCAGATCCCCGTCCATTTGTTGATAAATCGACAAATACGGTTTATGTGTTTTATGTGCAGTGGCCAGACTTGTGTGCACAAAATGGTAACTGTGTCGCCCCGGGTGATGCTAACTATTTGTACTATAAAAAAAGTATTGATAATGGACTGACATGGTCCGCCGCAGTCGATGTTACTTCGCAAGTTAAAGATCCGACTTGGCGTTCAATAAACCCAGGTCCAGGGCAAGGGATCCAATTGCAATGGCAGACTTCAGCTCAAGGTGAACACAATGGCAGAATGATTTTTCCAGCCATAGTGCGTGCTGGTAATAGCCTGTTTTATGTTGCGACAGTGTTTAGTGACGACAATGGCTTAACTTGGCATAAAGGTGAGTTTACGCCTGTTTCTGGACCGACCGAAGCTGATATGGTTGAGCTTAATGATGGAACATTATTATTGTCCGCTCGCAATGATGGAGGCGCAGCAGGTACTCGTTATCACTTCTTGAGTCATGATGGCGGGATCACATGGACGCAAACAAGTCATGACTTGGCTGTTTCTAAGGTTGATATTGGGCTCACTCGATTTTCAGCGATAAGAGCGGGAAATGCTGAAGATCTTATCATTGCTACTGCGCCCATAGGTACAACATCAGGCCCTAATCGTAATAACTTGGGGATTTGGGTCAGTACAGATGAAGGGACTAATTTTGGCACTCCTTATCAATTAGTTTATGGCATGAGTGCCTATTCTGATGTGGTAAGGCTAAATGACGGCTCTATTGGTGTGATTTATGAGGCGACGGGAAGCACGCTATTGAAGTTTCTAAACTTTGAGCTGAGCAGCCTTGAGCGGCAGTAAGCTGGCTGTTTTACAGTGCTATCCATGGCTATGAAATAGAAACCTAGGCTGTTAGCTATAAGTATGGCTAACAGTCTACATTTCGAGCCGTTAAGCTAAGGCGTCGATTTCATCTGCTATAAGCTGTTTGATAACCGCCCAGTGAGACTCTTGCCAGTCCCCCTTATGGGGTAACATCGAGAAATGATCTGCATTTGGTATGCTAATTTGCTTTATATCTTGGCTTGTTTGGTCTTTATAGCGCTTGAGCTGAGCAATTTTGACACAAGTGTCGAGCTCACCATGCACTAATGTTAGGTTAAGGTGCATTGCGGGTAAGTCGCTTGGGTTGCATGCTTGGTAACGCTCAGGAAAATCTTTTACCGTGCCTCCCATTAGCCTATGTATTTGCTGAGGCTGTTCAAGATCATCGGCTGCGGTTAAATCTAGTATGCCGCTAATAGAAATAACGTTTCGAATAGCAAGTGCTTGTGGGCTGAAGAGGGGACTGCTTGGAGATATCTTCGATCTAGAAGCCGCCCAAGTTGCCAAATGTCCGCCGGCAGAATGCCCGATTAATAGGATCCGCCTTAAGTCCAAACCCTCCTCAAGGCTAATATGTTGAAGCATGTCTATGCCTGCTGCAATATCCTTAAATGTTGCGGGCCATGGCGCTTTGATATTGTCGCCTACACTATCCATGCGACGATATTCTAAGTTCCATATTGCGACATTAAAGCCTTGCAAGTAATCAACAATGGCACTGGTAGCATATGTTTCAAGAGTATGATTATCCTTCCAATAACCACCATGAATCACGATAACAACAGCTGTTAGTTTCTCTTTATGACTCGGTGTATAAAGGTGGGCAAACTGCTGACTATCGTTGCCATAATACACTTTTTTTAGCTGATGCTTATTCATAGTCTTGAACTGGTGTGGTTGATAATCACTCAACGGTATAATAGGTGTACCAAAGGATCAATGTTTAATGAAAGTAAGCCCAAAGTTTACTTTTGCTATCGATGTGGCATCTATTTGGGATAATTGTGTATACATTCATAGCACCACTGGTATGATAGCTAGATAGGTATAAAACTTGTTAGGTGCTAAAGGAACTTCGAATGCCAATTACTATTAAACGTCCTGTTGAACGAAAAAAACTTTCAGAAACCGTTGAAGAAGAATTGGAACAGATGATACGCCAAGGTGAAATAGCCGAAGGTGAAGCGCTGCCGTCTGAAAGAGAGTTAATGGCGGCATTTGGAGTGGGCAGGCCTTCAATTCGCGATGCCTTGTCAGCACTTGCACGCAAAGGCTTAGTTAAAATTAGCAGCGGTGAACGAACTCGTGTGAGTAGACCTTCTCCTGAAACCATTATTTCTGAGCTATCTGGAATGTCAAAAGACTTTCTATCGCAGCCTAACGGATTGCAATATTTTGATCAGCTAAGAAGCTTCTTTGAATCGAGCTTAGTGCGCCATGCGGCTGAGTTTGCAACAAGTGAACAAATTGAAGAGTTAGAAAAAGCGGTCGCATTAAATGGCAAAGCAATAGATAACGAAAGCCAATTTAAAAAAACCGATATCTATTTTCACCATGTCATAGCATCAATACCTGGTAATCCCATTTTTTTGGCCATTCACCAAGCGCTAGTTGATTGGGTTATTGATGCTAGACCGGCTAAAACCAACGTTAAAGAGTTAAACGCTAAAAGCCATCAAGACCATGTCGATATTTTAGAATGCATTAAAAATCGTGATGTAGAGGGAGCGGATAAAAAGTTAACTCAACACATACAATATGTATTTGATAAGTATTACGATTAGTAGAGAAATATTTTCATGCTCAAGCAGTCTTTTCAGTAAAGGCTGCTTATCTATTTTTGAGCTTAATTAAAACATGAATTATTCATTCTAAGGGCTATCTTACGATAGCCCTTTTTTATTGCGCGCAGTTTGAGCGCTTTTGAAAATCGAAGCGCGAGGTTGCTTTAGTGTTAAATTAATTGTTGTTTTTTGTGGCCCTGATGTTTCCATGGTGGTATAACAGGTATACAGCTAACCACTAATATTTGAAACATATGACCAACAAACTAATAAAGTTAGCATTCTGTTTGATGTTAATGATGCCGCTACTTGCCGTCGCTGAAACGTTTGTCAGCTGGCAAAAGATCGAGACGGAGCTCTCTGGACCATTTCGTTTAGGTGCTGGTGCGTTCATAGGTGAGCAAGGTGAGCATGTTATTATCTCCTCTGGGTTGGAGTTTGAGCCGTTCACTCAATCGTTCACTCAAGAGCAACCATTAATCGTTGAAAACATGCTGCTAACCGCTAAGCAATCTCAGCTTGTTTATATTGTTACCGCCGATAGTGCAGTGGTACCGACTTCTTTATCGGCGAACGATGGCAATAGAGCCTATGCGGCTACTGCTCCTTTTGCTGGGGGGACACTTGTTATTGGTGGCATTAATGCGCAGCAAGCATCGAATCGAGTCAATCTACTGGTATGGCAACAGAGCGCTTCTGTATTAGAGAGTTTTTTATTACCGCCACTCCCCGTCGCCGTAAAATCGCCATCAGCTGTCATTGTCGAAAACACTGTGTATGTATTAACGGGGATGGATGCAAATAACCAGTTTTTCGCTTTGGATTTGAGCGCGTTAACAGCAGGTAAAAATTTGCTTTCAAACAATCAATTTGATTTTGAACGCTTCGCAGCCAAGAGCGCTTGGCGCGCTTTACCTGCATTACCAAGTGAAAGTACCACTTATCAAAATGGTGTGCAGTTAGCGGTTCAAAATGATGGCAGTGGTGAAAAAATATATGCGATAGGGGGCTATCGTCTATTAAACCAAGAGCCGAATTCAAGCCATATTCCTCTGCCCTTAACGGCTTTTTGGAAGTTTAATCCAGCCATTGAAACTCTCGCTAATCAATGGCAAAAACTCGGCGACATTTCAGAGACGAATAATGACTTTAATCAGCAAGTAAATAGCCTGGCAACATTCGGCCATTCACACATACTCGCCTTTACCGATAAGGGCGATACTTTAGCATTTAATGCGATAACTAATAGTTGGACGCAATATTTAACGGCGAATGATAATCGCAATACTCCAGCCGATTTTAGTGGCGGGATCACTGAAAGCACCATGACTGCAAACGGTTATGTTTATGCACTAAGCCCTAGTCTTGATAACCGCTCTGCATCTACATTATGGCAAGCATCATTAAAGCGACCAGCTAAGGATTTTGGTTGGATCAACATGACGGTACTAGTGACATATTTAGTATTTGTCGTTTTGGTTGGCTTGTTCTTCGTTTTCAAAAATAGAACCACTAATGATTATTTTCGTGGTGGTCAATCGATTCCTTGGTGGGCCGCTGCTTGCTCAATTTATGCCACCATGTTGAGTTCGTTAACTTACGTTGCGTTACCCGCGGTGGTTTTTCAGAGCAACTGGCTATTGTTATTGGGGATCTGGATGATCATTGCTGTCGCCCCTATTGCGATTTATGTTGCTATGCCGTTTTTCCGTCAGATTGATGCAACGAGCGCCTACGAATACCTTTCAAAACGCTTCAATATGAGCGTCAGATTATTTGCTAGTGGTTTATTTACGCTATTCCATGTAGGACGCATGGGTATTGTTATGGCACTTACTGCATTAGCTTTGTCTGCTGTTACGCCGTTATCTCCGAGTGAGAGCGTATTGATAATGGGAGTTCTTTGTCTCATCTATTGCACTATGGGTGGAATTGAGGCAGTGATTTGGACTGATACCTTACAAACCATAGTGTTACTTATTGGTGCAGTGCTGTGCTTTATCGTCATCATTGCAGGGTTAGACGGAGGTATGGCTGAGTTTATTAGTATTGGTCTTACGGATAATAAATTTACCATGGTGGATGTTGATTTTAGCCTCGATAGCATAACTACCTTGTCTATTTGGGTCGTTGTAATTGGTGGTATTGGCCAGAATCTATCAAGTTATACGGCAGATCAAGCCGTAGTGCAGCGTTACATGGTGACTAAGAACCCGAAAGAAGCCAGTCGTTCTATCTGGGCAAATGCCATTATTGCCGCGCCTGCAGCGCTATTGTTTTTCTGTATTGGTACTGGGCTGTATGCGTTTTACCAAACCCATCCTGAGAAGTTAGATCCTACAATTCAAATAGATCAAATATTCCCAACCTTTATTGCAACAGAGCTGCCCGTGGGGCTAGCAGGCTTGATTGTGGCCGGGATATTCGCCGCCGCACAATCTACCGTGTCAACTAGCATGAACTCCATTGCCACGACTCTTGTGACAGACTTTATACGCCCCTTTAATTTAGTAAAAACAGAACAAGGCTATATGAGCGCCGCACGTTGGCTGACGTTCATTATGGGCGTATTGGGAACCTTAGCGGGCCTTATCTTTATTGACCCTGAAATTCGCTCCTTAATGGAGGCGTATTTTAAGGTCATTGGCATGTTTATGGGGGCGTTAGGAGGTTTATTTGTACTAGGGGCATTGACTAAAAAAGCCAACTCATTTGGCGCGATAGTCGGAATTTTAGCTGGCGTTGCAACCATGGTTTCAGCTTGGCAGTTGGGATGGGCGAATGGTTACTTGTACGCCACGATAGGAATAGTGTCTTGTTTAGTGTTTGGCTACGTTGCCAGCTTACTGACACAAAACACGAAAGCAGCGAATAAAGACTTAACTGGATTAACACTTTACACAATGGACTCAGTCGCCATCAAACCATCGTAAACATCAGGCTTTAACAAGGGGATATGTCAGTGGTAAATAGAGAGTTAGAAAAGCAATTATTATTGTCGATGAAGCACTCTTTGATTGTTTCTTGTCAGCCAGTAGATGATGGTCCGATGGACAAGGTTGAGCACGTTGTGGCTATGGCGCTGGCTGCCGTGAATGGTGGAGCCAAAGGGTTAAGAATCGAAGGTGTCGAGAATGTACGGGCGGTGGCCAAGGTAAGCCCTGTGCCAATTGTCGGTATTATAAAAAGAGATTTAGCTGATAGCGCTGTGCGTATCACGCCATATGTTGATGATGTCAATGCGTTAGCAAAGGCTGGCGCAAGTATTATTGCATTTGATGGAACAGACAGGAGCCGCCCTGCATCAATGTTACAGCTATTAGAGGCAATCCACATGGCAGGTTGTGTTGCTATGGCAGATTGTGCTGATTATGAGGTTGGCTTAATGCTGGCTCAACATGGCTGCACTTTTATTGGCAGTACATTGTCTGGTTACACCGATAACTCAGCCCCTCCTTTTGAGCCTGATTATAACTTGGTGAGCCGCTGGGTAAGTCAGGGGCTGAATGTAATTGCAGAAGGGCGTTATAACTCTCCTGAGCGGGCAGCATGTGCCATAGAGCTTGGTGCGTTTTCCGTTACTGTTGGATCAGCTATTACACGTGTGGAACACATTACTCAGTGGTTTGTGGCTGGCGTTGAAGCGGGCGGTAATACCAGTGTACTGGCAAGTGAAAATGCCCAAGACGGTATAGGAGCCTTGGCTACATGATTATCGCAATTGATGTTGGCGGCACCAAGATATCGGCTGCGTTAATCAAGGGGACTAAAGTCATTGAACTCAGGAAAGTTGATTCAATTATCCATCAAGACTTAGCTAACCTTGCAAGTTACCTTGTTAACTTATGTGAAGGTTGGGCAGAGCAGGCATTTACGATTGCGGTAGCCTGTACTGGGCTTGTGGGAGCAGAGCGAGTTAACTTTTTATCTGCAAACGATTCGCTACCGCTAAAGCAGCAACTTGAAATAGGCTTTGGTTTACCTGTTGTTATGTTAAACGATGCTGCCGCTGCAGCCTGGGCTGAATATACCTTAAGGCCTGATAGGTCAGACAATACTTTGGCCTACATTACCGTTTCAACCGGTGTGGGTGGTGGCATTGTTCAAAATGGCAAGTTAGTGATGGCTGATGATGGATTTTGTGCGCACATTGGGCATATGTCAGTGAGTCGGTCAGGTTTGCCTGCAATAGAGTGTCATTGTGGCAGGTTTAACTGTGTCGAGGCCCTATCTTCAGGGACGGCTATCGCTAATCAAGCGTCAACTATTTTAAATAAAGGTGTTAGCTGCAAAACCGTTTTTAATGAGCATTTATCCCATCCAGAAATAGCCCAGTTACTAGAGCAGGCAACTGATACCATTGTTGAGCTTATCGCTAACATTAGAGCCTTAACAGGAACGCGTATCGTGGTGTTAGGCGGCAGTGTCGGCTCTACAAACTTATTTCAAGAGCGAATAAAAACCAAATTAAAGGCACTTCCTAAAATCTACCACGTCGAACTCGTTGCCCCTGTCTCTGGAGAGCATGCCGACCTTATTGGTGCAGCTTTGTATGCCGGTTCGGTAATTGGTTGTGATTAATAGATGCCAGTGTTTTACCTTTTGATATTGTGATTAATGATGCCAGTGTTTTACCTTGATATTGTGATTAATGGATGCCTGTGTTTTACCTTGATATTGTGATTAATGGATGCCTGTGTTTTACCTTGATATTGGAATTGATATGCAAGTAATTATTTTAGATACCCCAGAGCAAGTTGCCGAAAAGTCAGCGCAATGGGTAACAGAAGTCATTAAACAAAAGCCTGCGGCAGTTTTAGGTTTAGCTACCGGAAGCACGCCAATTAGTCTATATGAGCTTCTGGTGGAGCAATATCGACATGGCGACTTAAGCTTTGCCGATATCACCACATTTAATCTTGATGAGTACCACAATATTGCGGCTGAGAATCCTCAAAGTTACCGTACTTTTATGCAAAAGCATTTATTTGATCATGTTGATATTGCGCCTAGTCGGACGTATTTACCTACATGTAGCTCAGAGCAAAATCCTCGCCTCCAAGGCCAGGCGTATGAGCAAAAGATAAAAGATAAAGGTGGAATAGATCTGCAAATATTGGGCATAGGTGCAAATGGTCATATAGGTTTTAACGAGCCAACATCGAGTCTGTCATCACGCACCAGAATAAAAACTTTAACCAAGCAAACGTTAACAGATAACAGCCGTTTATTTGGTCAAGGTGAATTTCAACCAACAATGGCTATGACTATGGGGATTGCCACTATTTTAGAAGCTAGTTATGTGTTGTTGATGGCTACAGGAAAAAATAAAGCGTCGGCAGTGAAGCAAATGATCACCGGACCATTAAATGCCATGTGTCCCGCATCAGCGCTACAGTTACATCAGCATGCGGTTATTCTTATCGATAAGGCCGCCGCTAGCGAGCTAACTGAACAAGATTACTTTTTGTGGGCCGATAAAGAGCAGCAAAAAGTGACTGATAGTCACGGACTATTAACAATGTGCTAGCTTGTGTGCGGCAGTTAATTTGAGTGCTTCTTTATAAAGCCATATTGTTTAATATGGCTTTTTTTATTGCCGCAAAATAAGAATAATCAATCGAAAGAGAGTCAACTCTATGAGTTTAAAGAGGGGGGGGATAAATCAATTTTAAATTGAGTCGGTATAGATAAAGAAAAACCATCATCAAGATGATGATGGTTTGATATATAGTGCATTAAATGCGACCTCACTATAAAACACTTAAAATATCGGCAAAATATTGGTGTTTTGCTATATATCGAAAGTCTAAGGAAATCTAGGTGTTAACGAGTTCGGCTTACTATTACTTATTGGGTTGGCCAAATGGGGTGGTTAAAGCTACCGACTTGGCCTTTAAACATAAATATAAGTAAGAAATAAGCGATAGCATCAGCATCATGGCGTTATGAAGCTGTATGCTCCATAAAGCCGGCGGCTTTCATTTGCACGATGACCTCCTCTTTTTCTTGTGGTGATAGAGCTCTAATTGGCAAGCGAGGATCGCCAACATCAATCCCATGTAGTTGCATTGCCGCTTTCCCTGCCGCGACTCCGCCATATTGCACAAGAGGTCGAATAAGGCCAATAACCTTATTCATTAAGTGAGTGACAGTTTGTTGCTCTCCTTTGTTAAACGCATCAATTATGTCCAAATACAGCGAGGCTGCGTAATTATAAGTACTACCAACAGCGCCGATAGCGCCTACTGCGAGCCCGCCTGGCAGTGACTCATCGACACCAAATGGAATATCGAATTTACCATTGGCTACTCGCTTACAGCGCTGAAACTCATATAAGTCGACATGGTTAAATTTTATACCTGCAAGGTTATCAATGACTTTATCTGCTTTGATAAGAAACTGTTCCATATCAAACATGACATTCGACATTCCTGAGTGGTAGTAATAAAAAGCTTTACTTGGCGCCGCGGCCGCGACGGTTGCGCAGTATTTGACAAGGCAATCGACTGAACTGGGTTTAAAAAAGCAAGGTGCAATAACGGATGTTGCAAATACATCAAGAGTGTCGGCGTGCTTAGTTAGCTCTAGCGTGTCAACAATGGATAGGGCACCAGTATGAACTGTAATACTTAGTTTACCTTGTGCGGCATTAACCCAGCGCTCTGCTACCGCTTTTCGCTCATTGACGGAGCAATTGAGGCCTTCGCCTGTTGTGCCGCAAATATAAACACCTTTAACATTTTGTTTGATGAGCAGTGCGGCAATTTGATCGATAACAGGCAGATTAACATCACCATTAATATCAAATGGAGTATGCGGTGCTGCGATTAATCCAGTTAGTTTTTTCATGGTAATCCTTTATTTAAATTAAAATATTTGTTTGCCATCAATCCATGTTTGGTTTACGTGTAAACTTGTTTGGTTACTCTTTTCAAGTACGGTGAAGTCTGCATTAGCGCCTATTGCAAGTAATTGCGTGGCTGTATTAATGCCGAGAAAGTCTGCTGGATACACACTTGCCATTCTTAGAGACTCTTCTAGTGAAATATCTAGCATAGTTTGGGCGTTGTTGACCGCCGTTATCATATCTAATGCAGAGCCTGCTAATTGACCGGTTTGGCTGGTTAACTTATTAGTGCTGAGTTGTATTTGATGACCATCAAACTCAAATGTTTGTTGGTTGCTACCAATGGTAGACATTGCATCAGTCACTAACATCATTTTTCCATTGCTTTTAACTTTGGTAGCAAGCTTTGCCGTTGCAGGGTGCACGTGATGGCCGTCTAAGATAAGGCCACACCAGCTATTCTTATCAAGAAGTGCAGCGCCTAGCATATTGGGGTCTCGGGATGTGAGTGGCGACATTGCATTAAATAGATGAGTAAACCCGATTGCGCCAGTATCGAGCGCTGTTTGAGTGAGTTCAAAGCTCGCATTGGAGTGGCCTAAACATACTTTAACATTGTGTGCTATTAGCGATTTTACTTGCTCTGTTGTCACACACTCTGGTGCGATGGTGACCACTTTTATACCTAGGTCGTTACGGCAATACACTGCCATTTCTTGATCACTTAGGGCCCTTATGTGCTGGCTATTGTGGATCCCTTTTTTGGGCTCGCTGATATGAGGTCCTTCAAAGTGAACACCTATAACGCCTGGAAGCCGTTTTTTAATGGCGTCAGCGATAGTATTTGCGGCATTGTTTAATGTGTTTAAATCACTGGTAATTAGCGTTGGAAGTAACCCAGTGGTGCCATAACGACTGTGGGCATGCACCATAGCTTCGAGAGCCGTTAAGTGAGTTTGCTGATTAAACAAATAGCCGCCACCACCATTAACTTGAACGTCAATAAAGCCTGGGGTTAATAATCCTGAAATTTTGAATTCTTTTGCGTTGTTTACGCTATCAAAAGCAATCACTTTACCATCTTGGAAAGTGATTGGCTGATCTTCCAAGATCTCTCTACCATTAAATACTTGCTCGGCTATCACTGTCGTAATCATGATTTATTAGGCTCTATTGCTGAAGACAATCCCACTTGATGCGGTTCTATGATCCGGCGCTGAGTGAGTGTAAGGTTAGCCAGTTGCGCTACCTGTCATAACAGGTATCTCGTCAACCTGTTATACCAATGTACCAGTTGTTTGTTTTTTGTCAAAGAAAAGTTTCGTGTTGATGTGGCTTATGCTTGTTGGGGAGTGAATTGCGCACGAGTCTATTTTGGATTGATGTTATCTCTGTGAGGGTCAAACCCGCAGGCTGATTAGTTAAACTAGATATTGATGTGCAAGCTGTGATGCTATTGAGGCATAGCAGTACTAGCTATGCAAACGAATGTCCATAAACAAAATTGCATCTATACTTACATGGTGGTGTAATAGGTATACCTGTTAGGTTTTTATTATGATAAGGAAAACGATTGATGGAATATATTGTTGGCGCATATGCTACTGCTCCTTCGGCTGCAGGTTGGGAGCCTGGGCTTGAGACACAGTATTATCAACATTTAAAGTCCGAAGAAAACATTATTGGTATTGAACATCCTTTTGTCGGTAAGTTACATCCTTATGATGATGAATGGTTTTTAAGTAATGTCAGTAAGGACTGGCAGTTTGTATTTACCTCTATTCCAGGAGTGATGGGACAGTTAGCGAGTAATCCCCACTTCGGTATAGCGTCAACAAATGAAGCCGGTAGACAAGCCGCATTAGTTTTTTATCAGCAGGCTCAACAAGCGATTATTACATTAAATAATCATCTTGGACGGGAGGCGGTAAGTTTTCTTAAGATTCATACGGCTCCCAAAATATCAAAAAATTCAACATCGTCTGTTACAGCCTTACAATATTCATTAGAGACAATGTTGTCGTGGGATTGGCACGGAGCAAAACTGGTTATTGAGCATTGTGATGCCTATATAGAAGGCCAAGATGCAGAAAAAGGATTTATGCGTTTAGAAGATGAGATCTCGGCTGCACAATACGTTAATAGTAAACTACAGAGTGACCTAGGTATTAGTATTAATTGGGGGCGTTCGGCAATTGAGGCTCGCAGTACTAACGGACCTTTACAGCACATTGAATTGGCTAAGCAGAGCGGATTACTGAAAGGCATTATATTTTCTGGAGCCAGTGATATTGAAGGGCCGTATGGCAAGTGGAAGGATACCCACATGCCTCCTGCTAAAGATCTCTATATTCCAAGTTATGCCGAAGGTTCATTATTGACCTTTAAAGAGATCGCAAATTCATTGCAGGCGTGTCAACCGCACAGCTTGAGCTTTATCGGCGGTAAAATTTCTTTGCAACCAAACCGAGCCGATGTTGAGCAACGTGTTTCATATATAAAAAGTTTACTGACCTTGTTGGATCATGCTTTAGAACCAAATGGAACGTCAGTTTCTTAAAATGGGACTAGGAGCTGTTAGATTTCTAATTAAAGTTAAGTGTTTTTAACGGCAAATTTAGCCGTGAAGCGGTGGGGATTTTAGAGAGTATGTCTGGTTTTATTTAACGTGAAATCACGCTCAAATTCAGGCTTTCTATGTTAACATCCCCAACCAATCTATTTAGCAAAGCTTTTTCCTTTGGCTATTTAATTCAATTTTAGAGGTGTGCAGCACCTTGTTATGCGGAACGTTAAATGAAATTTAGTCCACTCGTTGATGAGCTCATTCAGTCACTTCGTTGTTTACCTGGTGTTGGCCCAAAATCTGCCCAAAGAATGGCGTTTCAGCTGTTAGAGCGTGACCGTAAAGCGGGATCTAAACTTGCTGACTCGCTAGCTAAAGCGATGTCAGATGTCGGACATTGTCAGTCATGTCGTACTTTCACCGAGGAAACTTACTGCCCAATTTGTGTCAGTACAAAGCGTGGTCATTCAGATGTGATTTGCGTAGTTGAAACTCCTGCGGATGTGTTGGCAATTGAGGCTGGCGGTCATTTTTCTGGGCGGTACTTTGTCTTATTAGGGCACTTATCTCCGCTTGACGGTGTTGGCCCTGAAGAGTTAGGGCTGGCGCTACTTGAGCAGCATTTAGCGTCAGGTGATATCAATGAGCTTATTTTAGCGACCAATCCCACTGTTGAGGGTGACGCCACTGCGCACTATATCGCCGATATGGCAAAGCGTCACCAACTAACCGTTAGCCGAATTGCCCATGGTGTACCCGTCGGCGGTGAGCTGGAGTATGTTGATAGCACCACGTTAGCGCTTTCTTTTAACGGACGTTTACCGATTTAATGTTTGTGTGCTTTGCATGATGAAGTGCATATAAGAAACGCAATTAAACCCAGTCAACGCATTGTCGCAGACTGGTTTTTTTTTGTGCAATTAAAACCAATGCAGCATTTCTCCCTTGAAAAGCCATTTTATAACCCCATCTTATTTGTAAGCTTTATTTAAACTGATTTTTAAAGGGAACATTTCATGTCACAACAAGAGACGCACGGCTTTCAAACTGAAGTCAAACAACTACTGCATTTGATGATCCACTCTTTGTACTCGAATAAAGAGATCTTTTTGCGTGAGTTGGTATCTAACGCGGCAGACGCGGCAGATAAACTACGCTATGAAGCCCTAACAAACGATGACCTTTATGAAGGTGATGGCGAGCTACGAGTTCGCATTAGCGCTGATAAAGAAAAAGGTACTGTTACTATCGAAGATAACGGTATCGGTATGACCCGCGACGGTGTGATTGAGCATCTAGGTACAATCGCAAAATCGGGTACTGCAGAATTTTTTAAGAACATGTCTGGCGATGAGTCAAAAGACTCGCAATTAATTGGCCAGTTCGGTGTGGGTTTCTACTCAGCCTTTATCGTTGCAGATCGCGTAACTGTTCGCACTCGTGCTGCTGGCCATAGCGTTGATGAAGCGGTACTTTGGGAATCTGCCGGTGAAGGTGACTTTACCGTTGAGACTATCTCTAAGCAAAACCGGGGTACTGAAATCACATTACATCTGCGTGCAGATGAGCAAGAGTTTGCAGATGACCATCGCCTACGTTCAATCATCACTAAGTACTCAGATCATATCTCTGTACCGGTAGAGATGTATGAAGAAGGCACGCCTGCGGTTGAAGCAACAGAAGAGGGCGCTGAAGCAACGCCAGCAGTTGAAGGTAGCTGGAAGCCTATCAACAAGGCTACAGCACTTTGGACTCGTAACAAGAGCGATGTGTCAGAGGAAGAGTACAAAGAGTTTTACAAATACCTTTCTCATGATTTTGCTGACCCATTACTTTGGAGTCACAACCGTGTAGAAGGTAAGCAAGAATACACGAGTTTACTTTATGTTCCGGCTAAAGCGCCTTGGGATATGTGGAATCGCGACCGTAAACATGGTCTAAAGCTGTTTGTGCAACGTGTATTTGTGATGGACGATGCAGAGCAGTTTATGCCAAGTTACTTACGTTTTGTGCAGGGCCTTATCGACTCAAACGACTTACCTCTGAACGTATCTCGTGAGATTTTACAAGATAATAAAGTCACCACGGCACTGCGCACTGCTGTAACTAAGCGTGTACTGGGCATGCTTGAAAAGCTTGCTAAGAATGATGCTGAAAAATATCAGTCTTTTTGGACCGAATTTGGCCAAGTGCTAAAAGAAGGCCCAGCTGAAGATTTTGCTAACAAAGAACGTATCGCTGGCCTATTACGTTTTGCATCGACGCATACCGGTGAAGCGACTGCCAATGTATCACTGGCAGATTATGTTGAACGTATGAAAGAAGGTCAGTCTAAGATCTATTTCATTGTCGCCGACAGCTATGAAGCTGCTGCAAACAGCCCACACCTTGAATTACTGCGTAAGAAGGGCATCGAAGTGCTGTTGATGTCAGAGCGTATCGATGAGTGGTTGATTAATCACTTAACTGAATTTGACGGTAAGAAGTTACATTCAGTTACACGTGGTGATCTTGAACTGGGTGAGCTTGAAGATGCGGGTGAGAAAGAAGCACAAGAGAAACTTGAAACTGAGTCAGAAGGCTTAGTTAAGCGCGTTAAAGACAGCTTAGGTGATAAAGTGTCTGCGGTTAAAGTGACGACCCGCCTAACTGATACTCCTGCATGTGTGGTTGCTGGTGAAGGCGAGATGTCAACGCAAATGATTAAGCTTATGCAAGCAGCAGGGCAAGATGTACCTGAGTCTAAGCCAACATTTGAGCTAAACCCTGAGCACCCTCTAGTAGCACGTTTAAATGACGAGCAAGACGAGCAGCAATTTGCACAGTGGTCAGAGCTATTATTACAGCAAGCATTGTTGTCGGAAAAAGGCAGCCTAGCTGACCCATCTGCGTTTATTAAGCTAATGAACCAAATGCTACTAGCTAACGTTAAGTAATTAGCAGCTATGATTAAAGAGGCAGTAACACTGCCTCTTTTTTATGGTCCAGATTGGTATAAGTTCAGGCGAAAGCTAAAGGAAAGTTATGGAATCGATTCTAGAACTGACTAAAGAAAATATTCAACAAGTAGTCGATGCTTCGATGGAGCAGGTCGTTGTGATGGCCTTTTGGGCGAGTCAAAGCCCTGAGAGCTTAGCCTTGATGCAGACCCTTGAGAATATTGCACAGCAGCAAGCGGGCCGTTTTGTACTCGCTAAAGTTAACTGTGAAACAGAAATGGAAATTGCTAATTATTTCCAGATCCAAAGTTTGCCAACCACCCTAGTTTTGCATGAAGGTAAACCGGTTGATGGTTTTGCTGGTGTACAAGAAGCGCCGCAAATATTAGAGATGCTAGATAAGCATCTACCCGCTGAGTGGCAACTTAAGCTTAATCAAGCACGTGTATTTTTAGCCGAGCAAAATGCCATTGGCGCTTTGCCTTTGTTAAAAGAGGCGTATAGCGACAAGCAACTGCCAGAAATCGCGTTAGCATTAGCCGATGTTTATCTGTCACTGGGTGTACTTGAAGATGCTCAAGGTTTACTCGACTCTGTAGGCCTGGCTGATCAAGACAGTTATTATCAAAGTCTCAAGGCAAAGTTAGCTTTAGCGTTAGATGCTGCCGATACGCCCGAGATTAGAAAGCTGCAACAAGATGTAGACAATGCCCCTGATAACTTAGCCTTAGCAGTTGAGTTAGCGAAAGCATTGCATCAAGCAGGACGTAACGATGAAGCATTAGCTTTGTTGTTTGCACCGCTGCAAAAAGATGTTTCCGCATTAGATGGCAAGGTAAAGGGACTTTTTTTAGAGATTTTAACCGCGTTAGGGCAAGGCAATAGCTTAGCTAATCAATACAGACGTAAACTCTACACTTTACTTTACTGATTGGTGATGGTTGACCTTTCACGGTTACTTTTGCCGCTGTTTATTGGCTATTTGATAAGGTAAAGGTTATGCCGCTTAGCCATTCTCCACATATAGCCTATAACGCAGTAAAATAGCCAAGAAGCGCGGCGCTTCAATCGTTCTATTGCTGCGTTACACGCTTTTTGCTTAGCTAGCTAATCATCATTGTTTATGCCTTGCACTAAAACGATTGGATCCGAACAAAAGCTAAGCTCGAAAGATTAACAGCCCTAGTATCAAAGATTTTTATTATGACTGATGCTAAAGTCGAATGAAAATAGCTTCAAAATAGCGGCTATTTATGCGAAGATCGCCGCCCTAAACATAACAATACCCATCGACTAGACAGCTTTTTGCTTATTCTAGGCGGATGTTGGTATCACAGTGCGAAATTAAGAGGAAGATTCAGATGCGCATTATGCTATTAGGTGCCCCAGGTGCCGGTAAAGGTACCCAAGCCCAATTCATCATGGAAAAGTACGGTATTCCTCAAATTTCAACAGGCGACATGCTACGTGCAGCGGTAAAAGCTGGCACTCCACTTGGCTTAGAAGCTAAGAAAGTCATGGACGCTGGCCAGTTGGTTTCTGATGAGCTAATCATTGGCTTAGTAAAAGAGCGTGTAGCACAAGATGATTGTGCTAAAGGTTTCCTATTAGACGGCTTCCCACGCACTATTCCGCAAGCAGATGCTATGGCTTCAAGCGGTATTGCACTTGATCACGTGATTGAAATCGACGTGCCTGACGAAGAGATCGTTAAGCGCATGAGCGGTCGTCGTGTTCATTCTGGTTCTGGCCGTGTTTACCACATCGTTTTTAATCAACCAAAGGTTGAAGGTAAAGATGACGTAACTGGTGAAGATTTAGCAATCCGTCCTGACGATGAAGAGTCTACAGTACGTAAGCGTCTTGATATTTATCACGAGCAAACTAAGCCATTAGTAGAATACTACGGCGCAATTGCAGCTAAAGGTGACGTGACTTATAACAAGTTTGACGGCACTCAGTCTGTAGCGACTGTTAGCGAAGAGATCGTTACGGTTCTTGGCTAAAAACAACGCTTACAGAGTATAAAAAATACTCGAGTAAATATGTGTTTATGAGCTAGTTCTCATATTTGAAAAAGCCCATTTAAATGGGCTTTTTTTATGCGTTTTGCAGTGATAGCCTGACGTGAATATCTTACTAAAAAGAGAATTCATGTGAGTGACTCTGTGCCTCCATTTGGCGTGTTGTTAGTAAACTTAGGTACGCCTGATTCACCAACTGCTGCTGATGTTAAAAAATTCCTAAAACAGTTTTTAAGTGACCCTCGCGTGGTCGATTTATCACCGTGGATCTGGAAGCCGATTTTAAACGGCATCATATTGAACACCCGCCCGTCAAAAGTCGCTAAACTCTATCAATCTATTTGGTGGGAAGATGGCTCGCCACTAATGGTGATAAGCCAGAAACAGCGCGATAAACTCAAGATGTTATTAAAAGAGACGCTTGGACAATCTATTCCTGTTGAATTAGGCATGAGTTATGGCAATCCATCACTGCAGACAGGCCTTGATAACTTAACGTCTCAAGGCGTTGATAAGGTTTTCGTTCTGCCGCTTTACGCTCAATATTCCTGCTCTACTGTTGCGCCGGTCTATGATGCGCTAGCCGAGCTATTAAAAGCTGAGCGTAATATCCCAGAAATGCGTATGAATAAGCAGTACTTTGATCATCCCGCCTATATCCAAGCCTTAGCGCAGTCGGTTAAAAACCATTGGCAGGCCAAAGGCCAGGCAGAAGTGTTATTGATGTCGTTTCATGGCGTACCGCTGCGCTACGTGACCGAAGGCGACCCTTATCAACAGCAATGCCAACGAACCGCTGAACTGTTGGCTGAACAACTTGAATTAACAGCAGAGCAATGGCGAGTTTGTTTTCAATCGCAATTTGGAAAAGAGCAATGGATCTCTCCAGCAACTGATCAGTTATTAGAGGACTTACCCAAGCAAGGGATAAAATCAGTGGATATTATGTGCCCAGCATTCTCTTGTGATTGCTTGGAAACACTCGAAGAGATCGCTGAAGAAGGCAAAGAGGCGTTTCTGTCTGCTGGTGGTGAACGTTACGAGTTTATTGCTTGTTTGAATGATTCAGAGCAACATATTCAACTATTAGCCCAAATTGTTCAAAAACAAACTCAAGGTTGGCATTAATTTCTGCTGTATTGGGTGATTTCAGCTAGCGAAAGAGGAGGGTTGTGGTAAAATCGCCCACCTTTTCGTGCATCTAGCCTTTTGAATCTATCTTATAGGCTTGGTTTTTGACTAGGCTATAACGTTGAAGACAAAATTTTTATCGCGTTAGTCGCTAGAGATGCAGAGTTTGTTTATTCGAATTAGAATAAACAACTTGAGATAACTTACCCGTTTTAATTTATATTTTGCATGGATGCCGAATGAAAGAGAGCTCTATATGAAGTTTCCAGGTCAGCGTAAGTCTAAACACTATTTTCCCGTTAAAAATCGTGATCCTCTGCTTGCGCAGTTGATCCAACAGCCTCTGCCAATTTCAACCTACATCTCTGGTATCGATCAGACGCTTGTAGATATTGAGGCGAAAGTGGAAGATGAGCTATTGACTCGATATGAGTTACCTAAAGGCAACTCAACTTTAATCGATGATGATAGAGCACACGCGCTTTATACCGAGTTGAAACAACAAGAGCTTATCAGTGACGAGTTCGCGGGTGGCACCATTGGTAATACGGTTCATAACTATTCTATTTTAGCTGACGACCGCTCAGTACTGTTTGGCGTTATGAGCCAAAACATTGAAATTGGCAGTTATGCTTATCGTTACCTGTGTAATACCTCTTCTAAAGTCGATTTGAACTACCTTCAGCCAGTCGCTGGCCCAATTGGTCGTTGCTTCACGCTGATCTCTGAGTGCGGCGAGCGTACTTTTGCTATCAGCAAAGGCTCAATGGACAAAATGACGCCGGAATATATCGATAAAGAAGTGGTTCAAGGTGGCTCTGCGTTGATCTTAACCGCGTATTTGATGCGCGCAAGTGGTGACGATCAGATCACTGACGCGGCAATGACGGCGATTAACTATGCTAAAGAAGCTGAAGTGCCTGTGGTGTTAACGCTTGGTACGCGTTTCCTCATTGAAGAAGATCCTAAATGGTGGCAGGAGTTCATTAACGAACATGTGACCATTTTGGCGATGAATGAAGATGAAGGTGAAGCGTTAACTGGCTTTAGCGATCCACTGCAAGCCAGTGAAGCAGCGCTTGAGTGGTGTGACATGGTGTTAACAACGGCGGGTCCTTTAGGGCTTTATACCGCGGGTTACACTGAAGATTCTGAAAAGCGCGAAACCAGCCACACTCTGCTACCGGGCTCTATTCCAGAGTTTAACCGTTATGAGTTTTCACGTCCTAAATTAAAAGTAGATTGTGAATCACCATTAAAGGTGTACGCACATATTTCACCTTATATGGGCGGCCCAGAAATTATTCGTAATACTAACGGCGCCGGTGATGGTGCATTAGCGGCGCTATTGCATGATTTAGCGTCTAACACTTTCCATAAGACCAATGTGCCAGGTTCGAGCAAGCACAAGCGTGATGGCCTGTGTTATTCGTCGTTCTCGCAAATTTGTAAGTACGCAAACCGCGTTGCTTATGAAGTACTCGCGCAGCATAGCCCAAGACTTTCTCGCGGCTTACCAGAGCGTGAAGATAGCTTAGAAGAGTCGTACTGGGAAAGATAAGCACAGCGGCCTTTATGGCCTAATAGCGACATCTTTTTGAAAGGCATAACTTGGTTAATTCGAGTTATGCCTTTTTTGAATCTATCATTTTAATTTAAACAATTAATGATATGAGCGAATACATTAAGAATGTACCGGTAGACTGTATGGTTGGCGGCGTACCTTCGAGAGGATTAAAGAAACTCAATTCTACTGAGCAATCGCTGTAGCTAATGGGCCAGCATTGGCAATGCTATGCCGTAAAGGTTGCAACCTGACGAGTTAGCCAGTAAATAGAAAGTAAAAAGGCATCCATTAGGATTAATGCTATTCGGATAAGCCTATATCCCGCGATTCGATTAAAGGCTTACAATGAAAGAACCCAGCTTTCACTGGGTTCTTTGCTTTTAAACGTTTTAGAATATTAGCTAATTTCTCATTTTACGCTTAAACGATCGGCATTGATCCGTTAGGCTACCTTTTTAGGTTGAACGAATATGTTTATTTGTTCAAGTTCATTTCTTCAGCATGAACTTGAGCGTTAAAGCCAGGAGCGACTTTACCCGCTTGAGTATTGTTGAAGATTTCTTCGTTAAATTCATTTTCAGACTTGGCAATCACCACTGTCGCGACTGTATCGCCAGTGACGTTAACCGCAGTACGGACCATATCAAGCAATCTATCCACACCAATAATCAATGCGATACCTTCAACAGGAAGGCCTACTTGGTTTAGTACCATAGCAAGCATGATTAGACCCACACCAGGCACACCAGCAGTACCGATAGAGGCAAGGGTTGCTGTTACCACAACCATAGCGTAATCGGTGATGGTTAGCTCGATACCAAATACTTGAGCAATAAAGACGGTTGCAACACCTTGCATAATTGCGGTGCCATCCATGTTAATGGTCGCACCTAGTGGCAAGGTGAAAGAGGCAATCTTATTGTCAACGCCCATACGGTGCTCTGCAGTCTCAATCGTCACAGGCAATGTGGCATTTGAACTTGCCGTACTGAAGGCAAATAGCTGTACGTCGCGGATTTTACGGATAAAGGTGAATGGATTAAGTCCCGAGAATACTTTAAGCAACACAGGGTAAACAACAAACGCATGGATAAGTAATACGCCAAGCACTACGAAGAAGTATTTAACCACGCTACCAAAGGTTTCCATGCCCAGTGTTAGAGCAAGTTTTGCCATCAAGGCAAACACACCATATGGAGCAAGCTGCATGATTAGCGTAACAACACGCATGATCACTTCGTTAAGGTCGTTAAACAGCGCTGCAACACGTGCGCCACGCTCGCCAATATGCGAGATAGCAAAACCGAAGATCACCGCAAATATGATGATCTGCAGCATATTACCTTCACTCATTGCATGCAGTGGGTTAGTGGGGACAAGGTTAATCAGTACATCTGAAAGGCTTGGTGCCTGTTTGACATCAAACTGCATGCCTTCAGTGACCATACTGGCGTTACCTGGGTGGACAGCAATAGCCACTAAAATGGCCATTGAAAGTGCAATCGCAGTGGTAAACAAGTAAAACGCGATGGTTTTGCCACCGAGTCGACCCACTTTAGAAGGCTCACTCAGTGAACAAGTACCACAGACTAATGAAACAAAAACAAGAGGAACAACAAGCATTTTTAAGCTTGAGATAAAGATGGTACCGATTACATTGAGCACACCCTCTGTGATGTACTCTTTGACAAAGTCACTCTCTGGAAACAGATTGCGTAATAACAGCCCGAGAATAATACCGGTAAACATACCGATAATAATTTTACTCGTTAAGCCGAGTTTTTTGGTTTTCGTAGCAGACATAGTGCTTCCTGTATAATTTTTATGCTTTTCAATTTGCGTCATAAAGCCTAGCAAGAAAGTGTCACCGAGGAAATGGGGTAAAAGTTAAGTTTTGCAGGGTTCTTGCAAATAAATAGATGTTTATTGTGGAAAAGTTATGGGAAAATTGTGTAATGTGAGTAGCTAGGTAGCTTGATAGTTATCAAAAATAATAATCTGAGTAACAGGGAGTCTGACAATGAAGTCAGCTTATAGCATTTTTATTGCTTTTATATGGTCGTTTATTCTCGTTGGTTGTAGTGGTGGAGGTAGTATTTCTGAAGATGAAGATGGTGGAACTACTCCTGACCCAACTGCAATTTCAATAGAGTTAAACACGACAAATTCGCTTATATCGGTTGCAGAAAATGCGACAATTACTGCAAAGGTGACCGATTCCAATGGGGCTCCTGTAAGTACATTGGTTTCATTTTCATTAAATAATGCAACCTATGGTGTTTTTACCCCTGGAACTGGTGAGGTTTCCACTGACTCTGAAGGTATAGCATCAATAGACCTTAGGGCTGGCTCCATAAATACTGGAGCGACGGTTACAGCGTCAATTTCTTCGGGAGAGTCTGAAACGTTGCAGGTTACCATGATTGGTGATGGAACAGCTATTGAGCCTTTTGAATTATCGTTAACTGTCGTTGACTCAACTAAACAAGAGCTTCGAGAGATATCACAATCTACTCCAGGTACAGTAATAGTTACTCTTACTCAAGAAGATAAGCCTGTAAAGTTCTCAGTTATTGAATTTACTATCGAAGGCGAAGGAATTATTAATCCATCTTCAGGAACTGCACTTACTAATTCAAGTGGTGAAGCTCGAATAGATATTATTTCGGGAACTGTAAAAGGTGCAGGTAAAGTTATCGCAAAGTACAAGTCTAATGATGATATTGTAAGTGATAATTATAGTTATAGCGTTATCGGCGATGCTCCTGGTGGGGACGGCGAAGAGAACACAATAGCAATATCACTTACTGATAATATTTCAGGCAATCAAACGAGTGGTATTAGCTCAGAGAACCCTGGTCGTATCAATATTACTTTGACTGACAAAGATGGCGCACCAATTAAAGGGAAAGTCGTTAGATTCGCTAGTACATTAGGAATATTTTTACCCAATATTGGTACAGCATTAACTGATAACTTAGGCTCGGCATCGATTATCTTGTCAGCTGGTAGCATTGAAGGGGCTGGAGAAGTAACTGCTTCATATGGCGATACTTTTGCAGTGATAGGCTTTCAAACAGCGGGTGATGAGATAGATCCAGTTGAAGCCAGTCCTGAGATTAGTTTCAATATCTACAATTGTAATGGTATTACTGCTTGGGATAAAACGCTTAAAAACTTCGAAGTTTGTGTGGTTACAGACAATATCAATAATGATAACCCAGGGATCATTGGTGCTACAGTCACTCGTTCTGGTACTACACAGGCATTACAACAAGTACTAGTCACAGCTGCGACGACTTTAGGTGGTGTAAGCCCTGCATCAGGTACAGCAATCACGAATGCCGATGGTAAGGCTGTTTTAGACCTATATGCAAATGGTGATGTTGGTGCTGGTGAGTTAACACTTAAAGTAAAAGATATTATTAGTACGAAAGCATTTGAAATCGGACGAGTTGATATCAGTCTTGATGTTTCTACATATGTAGGTAGTGGAGTGCTACCTGCTGGCGGCTCAACAGTCATTGAGGTTAAAGTTAAAAATTCAAGTGGGAAGTTAGAAACGAGTCAACCCTTCACTCTTGAACTTACTTCACAATGTATGGCAGCAGGTAGAGCTGTTATAGATTCTCCTGTAGTAACAAATGCAGGCAAAGGCTTTGCTACTTATAGAAGTATTAATTGTGAAGGTACGGATACTGTTACTGTGTCAGCTATTACAGGTGCTTCGAGTGTAAGTGCAACTTCAGATATATCTGTAAACCCAGTAAGCGTTGGTGCCATAGAGTTTGTAAGTGCTATTCCATCAGAGCTTGCTATAAAAGTATCAGGTGGTTTAAGTGGTGCAGGCTCTCGTTCAGAAACATCAAAAGTGTCTTTTAGATTATTAAATGAAGTGGGCCAAGCTGCAGGTTCTGAACTTGTTTGTTTTGAACTATCAACAGACGTTGGAGGGATTACTTTATCTCCATCTCCATCAGCGGTAGATTATATTAAATGCGCAAATTTCCCTAAACCAGGTGAGCCAGAGTATCCAACTAACATCAGCGCACTAAATAAATACGCAGTTGCTTACTCCGATGCAAATGGCGACATTAGTGTCACTGTGAATTCTGGTACTATAGCTACACCAGTGAAAGTTTTTGCAGTTTGGCAAGACCGTGAAAATACTGACTCGCCAATAGTTGCCAATGTATCAGATGGGTTAACTGTGACAACAGGATTAGCTGATTACAATAGCTTTAGCTTATCTTCGACAGTATTGAACCTTGAAGGTTGGGAGCATGATGGCGAAACTACCTCTATTACTATCCGTTCTTCTGATCACTCAAATAATCCAGTTCCAGCGGGAACATCAATTGTGTTTACTACTGAAGGTGGAGATATCGGTGGTAACTGTCTTACTGTAGATAAAACTGGTACGTGTTCTGTCGGTTGGGAGAGTCAAAACCCTCGCCCATTTGAAGGAGTGACAGTTACTTGTCCAGCAGAATTTAATGGTTCTTCAATTCCACCATGTATTGGAACCACTTTAGCTGGATATTTGAATGGAACTGAATCAATTATTCCTGAACCTCGTCCAGGACGCTCAACAGTAACCGCTTATGCGATTGGTGAAGAAAGTTTTGTTGATTTAAATGGTAACGGTCAGTATGACTTTGGCGAGCCTTGGACTGATATCAGTGAAGCCTTTACTGATGATAACGAAGATGACGTTTACCGTGGTAGTCCTGTACCAGTAGGAGCTGTTGAAGAGGAGTTTATTGACTATAACAATGATGGAACATTCTCTGATAAAGATGGCTTTTATACGGGTATTTTGTGTGCGGCAACTTCTGCTTCAAATTGCACACAAACCGGGATAGATAATGCTCAGGCGCAATTAAACGTATTTAGAAATATGACGTTAGTGATGTCTGGCTCTACACCATACGGACGTTTGGTTGATATTGATGATGCTGGAAATATAACTCCTGTGTCTGAAATTGATTTAACGATACAAATGGTAGATGATGATAATGACCCAGGCACTCCAGATGTTGATGTAGGTCTATCTTCTAAAACGGTGTATCTATTCGTATCAGATTTAAACAATAATACCTTGTCAAATGGCACCACCATTTCCGCGGAGACTGATAATGGCGTATTAGCTAGTTCAACTCAGGCATACACTATCGGCAATAATAGTTCCAATAAACCGTTGCTTTATCAGTTTACTCTCGGGAGAGAAGGGACACCTAACCAAAAAACCTCTGGGTTACTTTCAATTACGGTACAGACTAAGTATGGGGATCCGGTTATTTATTCAGTTAATGTTAAAGATAATGGTTAATCACTAATGTGAGTTAATAAAACAAAAATGCCGCTTCTTAGCGGCATTTTTTATGGAGCAAAATCATCTAGTCATTATTTACCTCTGGAACTGGTACACACTGCCTAGCTTCATGATTTGGGTTAGCTCATCAAGGGCTGTGCGGGACTCAATGATAAGCTGCGGATCGGCTAAGTCTTCAACGAGTAAGCGGTCACGATAATGCTTATCAACCCACTGATTTAAGCGTGTGAATAATCCATCGTTCATCAAGGTGTGCTGGTTTACTGCGGCAACTTCGTCTTGATTCATGGCAACACGAAGGCGTAAACAGGCTGGGCCACCGCCATTTTGCATGCTCTGCTTAACGTCAAAGTAAAGCACTTGCTTAATCGGCGTATCAAGAGTGACAAGTTCGTTAAGGTAAGCGAAAACCGCTGGGTTCTCTTGACAGTTAGTTGGCGCAATAATTGCCATTTCACCTGAAGGTAAGGTAACGACTTGGGTATTGAACAGATAACTCTTTACGGCATCTTGAATAGCAACCTTTGAGGTTGGTACTTCAACAAAGTGCAGCGCAGAGTCACCAAATTTGCGCTTAATCTCAGTGAGCTTTTGCTGAGTATTTAAAAACGCCTGCTCATGGTAGAACAACACGTTTTGGTTGCCGACGGCAATCACATCGTTGTGAAATACACCTTGGTCAATCACATCCGGGTTTTGCTGAATATAAACTGTGCCATCATCATCTAATTGGTGTAGGCGGGCGACAGCTTGCGACGCTTCTAGTGTTTGACGAGCGGGGAATTTTTGTGGCCTAGGTGCTGATGGGTTCGTGGCTTCTTGACCATAAACAAATAACTCTACACCAGCATGTCCGTACTCATGGCAAAGACGAGTATGGTTAGCAGCCCCTTCATCACCAAAGCTGGCATGTTCTGGCAGATGTTGGTGATGTTTGAAATAACGGCTATCGTTAAACGTAGCTTGGAGTATATTGCCCGTTGTAATGGGTTCAATGCTGCGGTGAAGCTTGTCGACAAGGTTCGCAGGGGTGAAATGGAGTTTACCGTCGTGTGTGTCTGCGCTTGGAGAGACTGTGGCGGCATTAGCGGTCCACATACTTGATGCACTGCAGCAAGCTCGTAGTAGCGCTGGGGCGTCTTTTGCCGCTTTAGAGAGGATCGCTGCATCTGTGCCTGTAAAACCGATTCTACGAAGCGTGTGTAGGTCTGGGCGTTCTTGAGGTGCAAGCATTCCTTGAACTAAACCGAGATCAGCGAGGGCCTTTGCTTTTTTGAGCCCTTGCTTCGCGGCATCTTTTGGGCTTGAGGTTGCAGCGGCGTTATTTAATGAGGCGACGTTACCAAATGATAAACCAGCGTAATTATGCGTTGGCCCAACGAGTCCGTCGAAATTCGCTTCAAAATGCTTCATTCTTTATCCTTAAGGGTATCTCAGGTTGTAATATCTTTTCTGAGTTGTAATTATTGTGGTCAGTATACTGAAGCGTGAGTACCACACAAGCGAACGATAATTGACAAAAATACTGAATTTGAATCGAAATGCACAACTAATACTTGCTTGATGACTAATAATGAAATATTAGTTTTTAAATACGCACTAATTTTTTTCACATTTATTTCAAAAACGGTTAAAAATTGATACTCCAGTACAAATAAAAGAGGGATTAGCTTGAAACTCTGTACACAACCCTCTATATATGGAGCCAAATTTCCGATTTTTGAGACTCGTTGGCGCAAAGTAATCTATGGGTAAATCGCTAGTAATCGTCGAATCACCGGCCAAAGCCAAGACTATTAATAAATATCTAGGCAAAGATTTCATCGTTAAGTCGAGTGTAGGTCACATCCGTGATCTGCCTACATCATCGAGTTCAGACGCTAAAGTTGTCAGTAAGACAGCAGCTGAAGTTAAGAAGATGTCTCCAGAGGAGAAGGCTGAGTATAAGAGCTTAAAAGCGAAGCAAGCATTAGTTGCGCGCATGGGGGTAGACCCGGAAAAAGGCTGGAAAGCCAATTATCAAACCTTACCCGGCAAAGAAAAAGTCGTTAAGGAACTTCAAACTCTGGCAGCGTCTGCTGACCACATCTATCTCGCAACCGATTTGGATAGAGAGGGAGAGGCAATTGCTTGGCATCTACAGCAAGTAATCGGTGGTGATGAGTCTCGCTATCAACGCGTGGTATTTAACGAAATTACCAAGTCAGCGATTCAAGATGCATTTAGCCAACCATCAGTGCTTGATACCAATATGGTCAATGCACAGCAAGCACGTCGATTCTTAGACCGTGTTGTTGGTTTTATGGCATCACCACTATTGTGGAAAAAAGTGGCACGTGGTTTATCTGCTGGCCGTGTACAGTCTGTGGCTGTTCGCCTAGTGGTTGAGCGTGAAAGCGAAATTAAAGCATTTGTGCCAGAAGAGTTTTGGGACGTGCATGCTGAGCTAAATACTTTGACGGACGACTTGTTGAAAATGCAGGTAGTCAAGTTCCAAGGTAAAGCATTTAGCCCAGTGAATGAAACCCAAGCACAAACTGCGGTTAGTCAGCTGTCTCAGTCAAGCTTTGTGGTGGCAGCTCGTGAAGATAGAGCTACATCAAGTAAGCCGTCTGCGCCATATATTACTTCAACGTTACAACAAGCTGCGAGTACGCGTTTAGGTTATGGCGTTAAGAAGACCATGATGATGGCTCAACGTTTGTATGAAGCGGGCCATATTACTTATATGCGTACCGACTCTACAAATTTAAGCCAAGAAGCGTTAGAGAATGTGCGCGACATGATTGGTAAAGAATATGGCGATAAGTATCTGCCAGAATCTCCAATTCGTTATGGTAGCAAAGAAGGCGCTCAAGAGGCTCACGAAGCGATTCGTCCTTCAAATGTAAAAGTTAGCGCGGCATCTTTGTCTGACATGGAGCGAGACGCTCAGCGCCTTTACGAGCTTATTTGGCGTCAGTTTGTGTCTTGTCAGATGACTCCTGCAAAATACGATGCCACTCGTTTGACCGTTAAAGCCGGTGAATATGAGCTAAAAGCGACGGGTCGTACTTTGCGTTTTGATGGTTGGACTCGTGTTCAAACTGCTGTCAAAAAGAAAAACGAAGAAGATAACACCTTGCCATACGTGGCAGAAGGCGATGCTGTTAAGCTTAAAGAGTTACTGCCTAAGCAGCACTTCACTAAACCAGCAGCACGTTTCAGTGAAGCTTCTCTTGTTAAAGAGTTAGAAAAGCGCGGTATTGGTCGTCCATCAACCTACGCAACGATTATTTCAACCATTCAAGACCGTGGTTATGTGAAAGTTGAAAACCGTCGTTTCTACGCTGAGAAGATGGGTGAAATTGTTAGTGACAGTTTAGTCGGTAGCTTTGAAGATCTGATGAGCTATGATTTCACTGCAAGCATGGAGCAAACATTAGATGATGTCGCTCAAGGTAAGCTTGAGTGGAAAAAAGTCCTTGATGGTTTTTATAAAGACTTCACTAAACAGCTAGAGCTTGCTGAATTGCCACCAGAAGAGGGCGGTATGCGCCCGAACGAAATGGTGATCACTGACGACATTAAGTGTCCGACTTGTGGTCGTCCTATGGGCATTCGTACCGGTACAACGGGCGTGTTCTTAGGCTGTTCAGGTTACGCATTACCACCAAAAGAGCGTTGTAAGACGACCTTGAACTTAACGCCAGGCGAAGAAGCGATAAGTGAAGGTGGTGAAGATGCTGAAACGGAAGCGCTGCGTGCTAAACATCGTTGTGGTATTTGTGGTACAGCCATGGATAGCTACTTAATCGATGAAAAGCGTAAGCTACATGTGTGTGGTAACAACCCTACGTGTGAAGGTTACGAAGTCGAAGCGGGTCAGTTTAAGATCAAAGGTTACGAAGGTCCGATTATCGAGTGCGATCGCTGTGGCAACGATATGGAGCTTAAAAACGGTCGTTTTGGTAAGTACTTTGGTTGTACTAATTCTGAGTGTAAGAATACCCGTAAACTGCTCAAGAGTGGCGAAGCGGCGCCGCCTAAAGAAGATCCTATTCACTTACCAGAGCTTAAATGTACTAAGTCGGATGCATACTTTGTATTGCGAGACGGTGCAGCAGGTATTTTCCTGGCTGCGAGTACCTTCCCTAAATCACGAGAGACACGTGGTCCGTTAGTGGAAGAGCTGATTAAGTATCGTGAGCTACTATGGCCTAAGTATCAGTATCTAGCCGATGCGCCTGTGGCAGATGATGACGGTAACTTAGCATCAGTGCGCTTTAGTCGTAAGACCAAAGAGCAGTATGTCGCAACAGATGTTGATGGTAAGGCTACAGGCTGGTCATCTAAGTTTGTTGATGGCAAGTGGGTTACAGAGGCAAAAGCTAAGGCTAAGCCTAAGGCCAAAGCTAAACCAAAAGCTAAGGCGAAAATAGCTGAGTAATTTGTTTTATAAGCCGTAAAAAAGCCCCGTATTATCGGTAATGCCGATCATTTAGCAGTTTATTGATCGGTTGACCGATCTTTATAAGATGGCAAAATCCGAGTGTTTTTAAAC